>JAEDKS010000183.1 GCA_016295665.1 Clostridia bacterium | reverse complement strand
CGCCCGTCCCTGCGGCGCATAGAAGATTGGAAAATCCTCCAAGCTATGGAGGCGGGAGGTGATGGAGAACGGAGCTGCTGTTCGGGATTGGAACGCCTTTTGTGCTGCTGGGTGGGCTGCTGCTGCTTCCGGTACATGTGCGGGGGCAGGCGCTGTGGGCCGGGCGGCTGGAGGGGACGGTCTCTGTGCAGGTCGGGCCGCTACGTTTGCCGGTGTATCCCCGGGAGAAGAAGCGCAAGCCGGCATCCTCCGCGAAGCGTGCCTCCGGCAAGCGCAGGCGGAGCGCCATGCTGGCGGTGCTGCGGAAGAATACGGGGCTCCGGCGCTTCCTGTTTCGGAGCATCCATCCGGAGCTGCTGCGCATCCGGGCGCTCATCGCCACGGAGGACGCGGCCCGAACCGCGCTGCTGTCCGGCGCGGTGACGGGGGTACTGGCCCTGCTCCCGCTGCTGTGGCGGGAGCACACGGAGGTGCGGGTGATGCCGGATTTCTTCTCCGCCCGCACAAGGGCACAGGGGCAATGTATCATTCATGCCCGATTGGGTATGCTACTGACAGGCGCGGCATGGCTGGCGCTGGCGTCCTGGCGGGAGCAGCGCGGACGGAAGCCGCGGCGATAAGGAGGAATCAGCATGGAGCACCCTATTGGCAACCTGATGCAGACGGCGATGGCATCCATCAAGGACATGGTGGACGTGAATACCGTCATCGGCGATCCGGTGGTCGCATCCTCCGGCGCGACCATCATTCCCATCTCCAAGGTATCCTTTGGCTATGTGACGGCGGGCGGGGATCTGAACGCGGGCGGCAAGCCGGCACCGGCCTCCCAGGACATGACGTTCCCCTTTGCCGGGGGCTCCGGCGCGGGCGTGTCCGTGCAGCCCGTAGGCTTTCTGGTGGTCGGGGAGAACTCCGTGCGGATGCTGCCCGCGCAGTCGCTGACGGTGGCAGATCGCATGGTGGAGCTGCTTCCGGGCGTGGTGGAGGACGTGAAGGCCATGTTCGAGAAGAAGAACGACGACGCCGGCAGCAGGCTGTGAGGCGATGACATGAGGAAGCTGCTGATCTGTCTGGCGGTGCTGCTGGTGCTGCCTGCGGCGGCGCTCTGTGAGCAGGTGACCACCTCCGCCACGGCCTGCATCGTCATCGACGCGGACAGCGGGCGGGTGCTGCTGGAGCACAACGCCCATCAGGCGCTGCCCATGGCGTCCACCACCAAGGTCATGACGGCGCTGCTTGCCATCGAGCGGGGCAGCCTGACGGACGAGGTGACCTGCAGCCGCAGCGCCTTTGGGGTGCCGGGTACCAGCATCTATCTGAGCGAGGGCGAGACGCTGACCCTGGAGCAGATGCTCTACGGGCTGATGCTGGCCTCCGGCAACGATGCGGCGGTCGCCATCGCGGAGCATATCGGCGGCACGGCAGAGGACTTCTGTGCCCTGATGACCGAGCGGGCCCGGGAGCTGGGCTGCGAGAACACGGTGTTCCTCACGCCCCACGGCCTGCCCTGCGAGGGACATCACACCACCTGTCATGACCTGGCCCTGATCGCCCGGGAGGCCATGACGCATCCCGTGTTCCGACAGATCGTGTCCACCACCCGGGCGAAAATCCCCTGGGAGGGCCGGGAATACGACCGGGTGCTGAACAACAAGAACCGCCTGCTGACCACCTACGAGGGCGCCACGGGCATCAAGACCGGCTACACGAAGGCCGCGGGCCGCTGTCTGGTGTTCGGCGCGGAGCGGGACGGCCTGGAGATCATCGGGGTGGTGCTGAACTGCTATGACTGGTTTGACGAGGCGGCGCGGCTGATGGATATGGCCTTTGCCCGCTATGAGTCCCTGACGCTGCTGCAGGCGGGTGAGGTGCTCCGCTTGCTGCCCGTGGCCTCCGGCGACGCGGAATCCGTGGGCGCCTGCCTTGCGGGGGAGCTGAAGGGAGCCGTGCCGCTCAACACCCTGCCCGTGGTGGAGATCGACCTGCCCGATATGCTGGAGGCGCCGGTCATGCGCGGTGCCCGGCTCGGTGAGGTGCGCATGGTGCTGAATGGTACGGTGCTCGCCGCCGTGCCGCTGCTGGCCTCGGAAACGGTGCGCCGGGACGATTTCGCCGCCCGTTGGCAGCGCTATGTGCGGCAGTGGCCGCTGGTGATGGCCCCGTGACTGGTTGCCGCCCGGAAGCAGCGCTTCCGAGGCGGCTTTTGTGAGTGCGCCCGGACAGAAGCTGCCGAAATGTGGACAAACCCGTAAAAATCCCTTGCGAAAAAGAGAAAATAGGCTTATAATTTTGTGTGGAACTGCTGAATAGAGGACAGGAGGAGAGCCACATGAACATTCTGCTCACCGGCGGCGCCGGATACATAGCGACGCATACCTGCGTGGAACTGATGAAGGCCGGACACGATGTGGTGGTCGTGGACAACTATGTCAACAGCCAGCCGGAGGCCCTGCGGCGTGTGGAGGAGATTGCGGGACGCAGCGTGAAGTCCTATGAGGCGGACTGCTGCGACGCCTCGGCGATGAACCGGATCTTCGATGAGAACCGGATTGACGCGGTGATTCATTTCGCGGGTCTCAAGGCGGTGGGCGAGAGCGTCCATATCCCGCTGCGCTACTACCGCAACAACCTGGACTCCACCTTGACGCTGTGCGAGACCATGGCGGCCCATGGCTGCAAGCGCCTGGTGTTCTCCTCCTCGGCGACGGTGTACGGCGTGCCGGATGAGGTGCCGCTGCGGGAGGATATGTTCTGCAAGGGCTGCACCAATCCCTACGGCTGGACGAAGTACATGATCGAGAAGATTCTCTCCGGCGTGGTGGAGGCCGATCCGGAATGGAGCGTGGTGCTGCTGCGCTACTTCAACCCCATCGGTGCCCATGAGTCCGGCCGCATCGGCGAGAACCCCAACGGCATTCCCAACAACCTGATGCCCTACATCACCAAGGTGGCGGCGGGGCAGCTCAAGCAGCTGTCCGTGTTCGGCAACGACTACGACACCCACGACGGCACCGGCGTCCGCGACTACATCCATGTGGTGGATCTGGCCCGGGGCCATGTGTCGGCCTGTGACTATGCCGCGCAGCACACCGGCTGCGAGATCATCAACCTGGGCACCGGCGTGGGCTACAGCGTGCTGGACATCGTGAATACCTTCGAGCGGGTGAACCATGTGCCGGTTCCCTATGTGATCGCGCCCCGCCGCCCTGGCGACGTGGATGCCTGCTATGCCGATCCGGGCAAGGCGGAGCGCCTGCTGGGCTGGAAGGCGGAGAAGAACCTGGAGGACATGTGCCGGGATTCCTGGAGATGGCAGAGCGGAAATCCCAACGGCTATCAGGCGTGAGCCTGGCTTATCCGGCGCGGAAGCTGAACGGACGTGCTTTCGCGCCTTTTTCCATCATGCTTGCACGAAAGGCGGGTGTCCGCGGTTATGACGTATTCCATCGCTGCGCTGGGTGAGAGCGGCGCGAGGCTCGTTCGGGCCATGCTCTATGCCGGTGTTGCCGGCGCGCTGCCGGAGGACACCCTCCACGTGACGCTCATCGGCGCGGATGCGCGGACGGAGCAGGAGCTGGACGGCCTCGTGCGCGATTACGGGGCGGTGCATGCCCATCTCGCAAGCCGGGGCGCGAAGGGCTTCACGGCGGCGTTTTCCCTGCAAACCTGGCCTGCGGCGGCGCAGGAGCGCCTCTCGCTGAACGACCAGGCGGAGAGCGAGGAGGATCAGCTGCTCTGCCGCGCTCTGTTCACCCGGGAGCAGGCGGCGCTATCGCCGCGCCACGCGCTGGATGTCAGCGGCCCGGTGGCTGCCATGACCCTGTCCTCGCTGCTGTCCGGCGCGGAGGCGGATACGCTGTGGGAGCAGCTGCGGACGGGCGAGCGGGTGCTGCTGCTGGGCGGCCTGTGCGAGCCGGTGGGCGCGGCGGGCGTGGCGGCGCTGGCGGACTTTGTGGTTCGCTGCGGGGGCGGAAAGCCCTGCGCGGCGCTGCTGCTGCCCTTCCGCACGGAGGATGACGACGGGCTGTGCCGTGCGGCGCTGATGTCCGGCGGACTGGATGAGCGGCTGAGCGCGGCGGTGGTGGTGGGCATGCCCGAGTGTGCCCGCGTCGCGGGGGCGCAGGGGGCGCATCTGGTGGAGTGGCTGGCGGCGCTGGGCGGCGCA
>JAEDKS010000182.1 GCA_016295665.1 Clostridia bacterium | reverse complement strand
AGATCTTCCCCTCCGATATTGTCCCGGTGCTGGCGAACAGCCGGAAGCAGGATGTGCAGCCCTTTGCCATGCGCTGGGGATACGCATTCCCCAACGGTCGCCCCATCATCAACGCCCGATGCGAAACCGCTGCGCAAAAGCCCATGTTCAAAGACGGTATGCGCCAGCGTCGCTGCGTCATCCCCGCCAGCCACTACTTCGAGTGGGAGAGGCGTGGCACTACGAGGACGAAATATGCCATTCGCCCCGAACACGCGGATATGCTGTACCTGGCAGGCATCTACCATCTGGAGAATCATAACGGCGTGATTGTTCCGGCGTTTACGATCCTGACCAGAGACGCGGCTCCCGGCATCGCGTTTATCCATCCCCGGATGCCGGTGCTGCTGCCGCGGGACGCTACTGCGGATTGGCTGAATCCGGGCCACAACGCGGAGGAGGTTCTTGCTTCTGCGCTGACGGAGATGGAATATGATAGAGTATGCTAAATTATTGTATCTTGCGTGAAAAGCGTTGACAGGCGCAGCGTTATTTGCCAGAATACAGGCAGATGAAAGGGGGCGACCGCATGGCGATCCGCATTGCGATTGTCGAGGATGAGGAATATCAGGCGCAGATGCTTCAGCGCTATCTGGAGCGCTTCTCCCGGGAGAATCATGTGACGTTCTCGGTCAGGCGCTTTTCGGAAGCGGTGTCGCTGCTGGATCACTACTCGCCGGACTATGACCTGATTTACATGGACATCCGGATGCCCTGCATCAACGGCATGGACGCCGCCTATCGCCTGCGCGCGCTGGATCAGGATGTGCTGCTGGTTTTCGTGACCACGCTGACCCAGTATGCCATTCAGGGCTACGAGGTGGACGCGCTGGATTACATCGTGAAGCCCATCAACTACTACGACTTTGCCCTGAAGCTGACCCGGGCGCTGAAGAAGCTGCCACAGGAGGCGGCAGAGGGCATGCTGCTGGTGGGCAGCGAAAACGGCACGATCCGCATCAATCCGCGCAGCGTGCGCTATGTGGAGGTCAGAGGCCATCAGGTGATCTACCACACCCTCAATGGCGATGTCCAGCAGTACAGCTCGCTGTCGCAGGTGGAAAAGCAGCTGGACGCCACGCAGTTTGTGCGCTGCAACAGCTGCTTTCTGGTGAACTTGCAGTATGCGCGGGCCGTGAAGGGCTACACGCTGCAGCTGGATGAGGGTGAGCTGAAGATCAGCCAGCCCAAAAAGAAGCGCTTCATGGAGGCGTGGGAGACCTGGCTGAGGAGCAACGGCAAAGCATGAGCCACAGCCCTGGACGATGGAAAGCAATCGTCCGGGGCTGTTTTTTCTGTCCGAAAAAGAGAAGAAAAGGGACAGGCCTGTAGATTGCGCTGGAAACTTGCAGGTTGTGCTGCATCTGTTGCATCCTGCCATGCGGCGGTGTATGCTGTAGCCACTACGCGGGATGACCGCCAAAACGAAGGAGGAATACCCCATGAAAAAGATCCTTGCCCTGATTCTGGCTGCCGTCATGATGCTGAGCGTCGCCTCCGCCGAGACCACGCTGGTCAAGACCTACACGCTGGAGGAAATCACCAGCAACACCTTCCACAACGGCTTTGTGACCGCGCTGGGCGCTGTCGAGGCGAACACCCTGACCCTGAATGACGATGGCACCTATGTGTACACCAAGGAGCTGCACAGCCTTGCCGAGGATGGCACGGTGGTGCCGGATGCGCTCCTGATCACCTACACCTTCACCGGTACCTTCACCCAGGACGGCGACACCGTCGTGCTCGCCTTCCCCACGGCCTGCGACTGGTCCGAGAACTGGGGCAACCTGGCGGAGATTGGCTACTTCATGAATGGCTCCGGCTCCGCGGTGTGGGCCGATGACGAGGCCTCCGGCGACATGGTGCAGTGCAAGGCCGAAGAGGGCCATGTGCCCTTCGACATCTTCCCCGGCGCCTTCGTGCTGGACAGCCTGGTGACCTCCGAGGCCGGCTTCGATGCCGAGGCGTGCACCGTGACCATCACGCTGAACGGCGACTCCTTCGACTATGTGATCGTGAACTCTGACGACGACTGAGCAGGTCCGAAGCTGAACGGGCGGAGCGCGGAGAGGCAACTGCCCCTCTGCGCTCCGCTCTTTTTCCGGAGAGCAGGAGGTTCCCGATGAGGAAAGCAAAGCGGCTGACAGCCATGATCCTGGGGATTCTGCTGGCCCTTGGCACGATGCCGGTGCGGGCGGAGGGCAGCGGTTTTGCCGCAGACCTGGAGAGCAGGTATATCAAGCCATCCATGAACTACGCTACGGAGGTTCGCTGGTGGATGGCGGAGGGCGCCCATACCGACGAGACCCTGCTGGAGGAAGTGCAGGCCATGTACGATGCGGGCTTCCGTGGCATGGAGCTGTGCGAGCAGGTGGAGGAGAGCGTCAGCGAGACCGATTACGGCTATGGCAGCGATCAATGGGATCACGACCTGAAGCTGGTGCTGAACAGGGCGCTGGATTTGGGCATGACCGTGTCGCTGACCTCCGGCACCAACTGGGCAACTGCCAACATCCCCGGTCTTGACCCGGACAGTCAGGCAGCCAGTCAGGTGGTGTTTGAGATTGACGAGTACCTCAAGCCCGGCAAGAGCCGCAGCGGGGCCATCCCGATGGAGAAGAAGGCGGGGGTGAAGAAGTACCGTGTACAGGAAAGGGCGCGGCTGATCGGCGTATATGCCTATCGCCAGACCAGTGACAAGAAGGCTGTGCCCGCCATCATCGACACCATGTACATCGACCTGACCGATCAGCTGTACACGGATGAGAGCGGCACGCTCTGCCTGGATTTCACGCCGCCGGATCCGGAAGGCATCTACCGCATCTTCTACTACTGGCAGCAGGGTGCGGCGCAGACCTCGGCACCGGCTGTGGAGCCGGCCTACTGTATCAACTACTTCGACGAGGCGGGTGTGAACGCCCTGCGCGCCTACTGGGAAGCGCATATCCTCGACGATGAGGCGCTGAACCGGAAAATTCGCGAGGGTGACGTGCAGGTGTTCATGGACTCGCTGGAGATCAGCACCGGCAACGGATTCACCTTCTGGGCGCAGGACATGGAGGAGCAGTTCATGGCCCGCAAGGGGTATGACATCCGGCCCTACCTTTTCCTGTTCATCGACCTGCCGGATATGTTCTTCTTCGAGCACGCAGGCTACGGTGCGTATGACCTGGCAGATACCGGACTCAGGGAACGCATCATGAACGACCTGTTCGATGTGCAGACGCAGCTGTACATGGAGCGCATGCTGACGCCCCTCAGGGCTTGGCTGAACAGCATCGGCGTGACGACCCGCGCACAGATCAGTTACGGTCAGCACCTCGAAATCTCCGAGCCGGGCATGTGCGTGGACTATCCGGAGGCCGAGAATCTCAACCAGAACAATCAGGTGGACATCTACCGCCTGTGGACCGGCGCAGCAAAGCTGCAGAACAAGGTGCTCTCTGCCGAGACCGGCGCGGTGGGCGGTCATCGCTACACCTATCAGGACCACCTCATGGAGGCCTACACGCTGTATGCGGCGGGCTTCAACCGCATCATCTGGCACATCTGGTCTGCCAAATACGGCCCCACCAACGCGCCCGAGTGGCCCGGCTACAAGGTGAGCGGCGTAGTGTTCCGCAGCTTCTACACCTTCGGGCAGAGCGAGCCCTCCGCAGGCGATTACCCGCTGTTCAATGCGCATCTGGGCCGCGTGCAGCAGCTGCTTCAGACCGGCAGATCCCGCACGGATGTGGGAATGCTGTACATGAATTACGATCAGGGTACCCCCACCAATGGCAACCAGGGCGGCGAAAACTGGATGCTGAACCACGAGAGTGCGCTGTTTCCGTCCACCGTTTTGCAGGATGCCGGGTACACCTACGATTACCTGAGTCCAAGCTTCCTGCAGGCGGAAGGGGTGTACTACGACGCGGAGGGCGGTTCGCTGGAGCAGGCCGGCTATAAGGCGGTGGTGCTGTGGCAGAAGTGGCTGCCCCTGTCCGCTGCCCGGGAGCTGCTGGCGATGGCCCGGCAGGGGCTGCGGGTGGTGATTCTGGACGGCGCCGCCGTGCAGACTCCCTACTGGGACGGCAACGATGACGCGCTGGCGGCGGTGCTGTCTGAGCTGAAGTCCCTGCCCACCACGGCCTGCAT
>JAEDKS010000019.1 GCA_016295665.1 Clostridia bacterium | reverse complement strand
AGGCCAATGCCACCGCCACGCCCGCCCCGAGCCTGAAGCTGGGCTCCAGCGGCAGTGAGGTGCGCACGGTGCAGAGCCGCCTCAAGACCCTGGGCTACTACACCGGCTCCGTGGACGGCGACTTTGGCGAGGGCACCCAGCAGGCGGTTATCCTGTTCCAGCGGGCCAACGGTCTGGAGGCCGACGGCAAGGTGGGCGCCGCGACGCTGGCGAAGCTGAACAGCTCCAGCGCCGTGACCTACAAGCAGGCCTATGCCACCGCCACGCCCAAGCCCACCCCGAAGCCCACGGCAACCCCCAGGCCCACCTCCACGCCCCGCACGGACATCTATCTGGAGCCGGGCTCCACGGGCGACAATGTGAAGAAGCTGCAGAACCGGCTGATCGAGCTGGGCTACCTGACCGGCACGGCGGACGGCGTGTATGGCGGCTCCACCGAGGCTGCCGTGCGTGCCTTCCAGAGCCGCACCACCAGCCTGTATGAGGACGGCAAGGCCGGTCCCCTGACCCTGGAGGCGCTCTACTCCTCCAAGGCCCGCAGCGCGTCCAGCGTGGCGGCCTCCGTGGGCGAGACGCTGGAGCTGGGCTCCCAGGGCAACGCGGTCAAGGCGCTGCAGAAGCGGCTGCGCGAGCTGGGCTACCTGAAGGACTCCGCCGACGGCAGCTACGGTGCCAACACCGTGGCGGCGGTCACCGCCTTCCAGATTGCCAACGGCCTCAAGGCGGACGGCAAGGCCGGCACCCAGACGCTGAACGCCATCTATTCCTCCGAAACGGCCAAGGGCACCGCGACCCCGGCTCCCCAGGCGACCATCAAGCCCGATGCCGGCAGCTCGACCATCACCACCACCGGCTACACCACCCTGCGCTCCGGCGATGAGAGCACCGCCGTCAAGACCCTGCAGCAGACGCTGAAGAACTACGGCTACTATACCGGCAGCGTGGACGGCGTGTACGGCAGCGGCACCGTGGCGGCGGTCACCGCCTTCCAGAAGGCCATGGACCTGAAGGTGGACGGCGTGGCAGGCCCCGCAACCCAGCGTGCCCTGTACAAAACCAGCGGCAGCAGCATCGAGTATGCCACGCTCCGCCCCGGCGACAGCAGCACCGCCGTCAAGAACCTGCAGTACACGCTCTATGAGCTGGGCTACTACGATGACAAGATCGACGGCGTGTACGGCACCACCACCAGCGACGCGGTGCGGGCCTTCCAGATCCGCAACAGCGTCTCCCCCGTGGACGGCATCGCCGGCAACAAGACTCTGCAGGCCCTCTACTCCTCCAGCGCCATCAGCGCCACGAAGAAGTCCTCCACCTTCATCATCCTGCGGGTGGGCGACTATGGCGAGGAGGTGCTGGAAATGAAGCAGGCGCTGATCAGCCTGGGCTATCCGGCAACCAGCGGCACCAACATCTTCGACGACCAGACCCGGGACGCCGTGCTGCTCTTCCAGAAGTACAACGGCCTGAAGGCCGACGGCGTAGCCGGCGAGGAGACCCAGAGCAAGCTCTACTCCGGCACCGCGATCCGGAACCCCGAATAACCGCCCCTGCGGTTCGTGACACAACTGCGCCGCCGGCAGGCAGCCCCTCCCCCGAGGGACAAGCCCGCCGGCGGCGCTTGATTTGTTGCCGTCACAGCTTCGCTGCCGGGTATTCCCGTAAACTTGCTCAGGTTATGGAGAACTGTACTTTCAGAACAGTTTTCATTCTGAAAGTCCAGTTTTGGTCTGTGCGTTCAGTTTTCCCGTTTGTCACGGATTTTCATCCGCGTCCTGCGGCTGATCCCCCCGGGTCATTTTCCGCATCAGCGTTTCCCTTTCCTCCGCCTCCAGCACCCGGGGCTCGCCACCGGGACGGGAGGTGTCCCTACCGCAGATGCCGGCATAGGGACACCAGGTACAGGCGCTCCACTGATCAATCTGCGCGGGCGCGATGTCGATGCAGCCGGAGCGGATGCCGTCCGCCAGGTCGGCTGCGGTACGGGCCGCGTGGTTCAGCAGGCCGTGCATGGCATCCAGGTCGTAGGCCTGCGCCGTCCAGGCAACGGAGCCGTCCTTGTTGAACACCTTGCCCAGCGAGTACTCCGGCAGGTCCGCGTCCATGGCCTCCACCACCTCCGTCTCCGCCAGCACCACGCCCCGGAGCCGCATCTCGCGTGCGATCAGGCGCTCCGCCTCGGCCTTGATGTCCTGCGGTGAGGTGACCATGGGATCCTGCACGGTGAAGTAGAACGCGCCCGCCGGCAGCGCCCCCGGCACGCTCTGCTCCGCGGCCTTCAGGTAGAGCAGCAGCTGCAGCTGCAGGCCGTACCACATCCGCACCGGCTCCAGGGTGCGCTGGCTGCTCTTGTAGTCCACCACCCGCAGGTACACGCCCCGGTCGCCCTCAAAGCGGTCGATGCGGTCGATGGTGCCCCGCAGGGCCACCCGCCGCCCGTCCTTCAGTGTCAGGATCACCGGGGGCAGACCGCTCTCCTCCCCGAAGCGCACCTCCGCGCCCACGGTGGTGAAGCGGCTGTTCCGGGCATGCCGGGTGAACATCCAGGCGCTGCGCCGCACGCTGCGGATGTACTCCTCGCCCAGGCTTCTGCCCATGGCATCCTCCCGCAGGGGGCCGCTCTCCCAGGCATCGGTCAGGGGCGTCAGCGCCTGATCCACCAGTCGGTCGATGGTGTCGTCATCCACCTGGGGCCACTCCGGCAGCGCCGAGGCCAGGGTCGCATAGCGCTGCAGCGCCTCATGGAAGAAGTTACCCCGCTCATCGGGCTGAAAGGCGAAGTCCCGGCGCGCCACCGGCTTGAGGCCATAATCCACGAAATGCCGGTAGGGGCAGGAGGCGAACTCCTCCAGGCGGCTGATGGACACCGTGTCCTGCGTGAACAGGCGCTTCGTCTGCGCACCGGTCAGGGTGCCCGCCTCCACCCGGGCGCTCAGGCTGTCCACCAGCATCCGGGTGCGGTCATGCCAGCGCTCGCTCTGCCACAGGTAGCGCAGCGCCTCCTGCCAGCGCGCGTCCAATCCCGTGCTTCTGCCGTCCGCCACGTCCCGCAGCCGCAGCGCCAGCCCCTCCAGCGCCGTCTCCGGCGACAGGGGCGCATCGCCGCGCCCGTCCGCCGTCACGCCGCCGGTCACGGGCATTGCCGGAAACAGCCGCTTCAGGTCGTCAATCAGCCCCGCGCAGCGCATCGCCGCGCCGTCCTGACTGCCCGCAGACCAGGTAAGCAGCAGCCTGCGCCGTGGCAGCGCCATGGTGCGGTAGAAGTCCGACTGACGCAGGGCGTTCTGCTCCGCCCGCGTCATGCCCACCGGGCGATGCACCGCCTCCGTCAGCGCGGCCCGCTCCCGCTCGGTCAGCAGGCTGTCCATGCCCCCGGCGGTCACGCCGTCCTGCATGCCCATCAGAATCAGCGCGTCAAGCTCACCGGTCATCAGATGGCCTGCCTCGCCGATCATCACCGTGTCCGGCTCGGGTGGCAGGGCGCTGATGGCGGAGGAGGTCAGACCCGCCTCCAGATACCCCGCCACATCCTTCAGCGCGGCCCGCTTCTCCCCCAGCAGCCCATGCAGCTGATCCAGCAGACCCATGATGAGCGCCCAGACCTGCCGGTTCTGCGCGGCCTCGGCCTGCATGCCGCGCTCCAAAAGCGCCTGCTCCCGGCGCATCAGTGCGTCATAGGCGCCCACGTCCTCCAGCAGACGGAACACCGTTTCCATAGACGCGGTCGCGCTCCGGGCATCCCGCAGCCGGTCATGGAACGCCACGAGCGGCGCCATGAGCCGCTGCCGCAGGGGCTCCAGCTTCCCGGCATCCGTGCCCCGGGTGAAGGGACGGAGCCACTTGCCCCGGTTGATGCCGTTCTCCACGGCATAGTTTTCCAGCAGCATGGCCTCCCCATCCGTCAGCGGGGAGAAGCCGCTCTTGGCGACGCTCAGCACATCCTGCGCCGCATAGCCATTCGCCGCCGCCCGCGCCGCGCTGACCAGCAGCCGGCACAGGCCATGGCGCAGGGCGCTGTCCTTGCGGGCGATGTAGTGCGGAATGCCCGAGGCCTGCAGGGTCACCGCCAGGGTGCCCGCCAGCAGCTCGTCCCCTGCCAGCGCCACCGCCATGGCGCCCCACGGAATCCCCTGCTCGTGCCATGAGCGGAGCTGCTGCGCCGCGTAGGAGGCCTCGGCATAGGGGTTGGCGGCCTCGTGAACCGAGATGGCGTCCCCCGCGCCCTCGAAGGGCACCTCCTCCCGGGAGAACAGATAGCGCTCCAGATGGGTCAGCGCCGGATCCCGCTCCAGCGTCCGCCGGGGCAGATAGCGCAGATCGCTGGGGATGCCCTCCAGCTCCAGGCGCTGCATCAGACCCATTGCCGCGTGCCGCTGCGTCATGAACAGCCGTCCGTCCGGCGCGTCGGCGGCATCCATGACCAGGGTGACGGTCAGGCTCGCCGCGTCCCGGGCGACCTCACACAGCAGCTCCAGCATGGTCTGGGGCAGCACGTCAAAGCCGTAGACGTACACGTCCGCTCCCCGGACGACCCCGCTGCGACGCACCCGGGCCGCCGTTTCCAGCTGCTGGTCGATCTCGTCCGCAAAGCGGCCCGCCATCAGCTCCCGGTACGCCGCCCAGATCAGGGCCAGATCATGCTCCTTGGCCCGTGTGGCCCCCTCCGGCAGGCGTTCCGCATGCTCCCGCAGCACCTCGGGCGTCATGCCCGCCTTCTCCATGTCCGCCAGCAGCGCCGACAGCCGGGCGGGCAGACCGGGCTGCTCCGCCACGCTGCGATAGTAGCTCAGCTCCGCCCCGCAGTGCTGCAGGGCCTGCCGCAGCGCCATGCAGCGCCCGCGCTCATCCAGAGGCGCCAGCCCGCTGCTGCCCGCGCGCTCCCGTACCCGGCTCATCAGCCTTCGGGGCGACAGCACCTCCATGGACAGCATTCCAGGAAGGTGCAGACCCTCCACCAGCTCCCGCTCCGCCTGCAGGGTGTACTGCTCCGGCACCAGCAGCAGCACGGGCCGCCCTGCCTCATGCCCCCTGCCTATCAGCGGCAGCAGCCAGGGAATGATCTGCCCCGCCCGGCCCCCCAGGATGTGAACCTTCTGCATCTCGCCCGCCTCCTCTGGTGATATTATGCCACGGAATCGGGTGCCGGTCAATGGGGCCGCATGCGGGGCAGGCGCGTTCTCCGGGCATGGAAAAAGGAGCGCCACCCATAGCGCTCCCCGCCGACATCCGCGCTTACCGCTTGATGTCGTAGTTCATGTTCATCAAGTTCCGGATGGACTTCACGTCATCGGTGATGTTGGCATCGCCGTGGATGGTGTGCTTGATCACCGAGGACGCCACCGCGAAGTTCAGCATGTCCATGGGCTTGTAGTCGTGGATCATGGCGTAGATCAGGCCGGAGGCAAAGGCGTCGCCGCCGCCCACGCGATCCAGGATGTTGAAGGTGAACAGCTTGCTCTCGAAGGTGTGGCCCTCGTACCACATATAGGCCTTCAGGCTGTTCTCCGAGCCGGAGTGGGCATAGCGGACGTGGCGGGCGATGCACTTCAGGTTCGGATAGCGCTCGATGAAGTGCTGGAACACCTCGTCCTGCTCCTCGTAGCTGGGCTGCATGGGGATGCCGTCCTTCCAGTCACCCTTGCTGTGGTCGTTCTCGTCCTTCCACAGATGATAGGGCTCGATGCCCAGCAGGATGTCCACGTAGGGCAGGCACTCCGTGCAGAAGTCCCGCGCCTGCTCCCAGGTCCACAGGCGGGAGCGGAAGTTGCCGTCAAAGGACACGGTCAGTCCCTTTTCCTTGGCAACGCGGAGCATATCCATCACCAGCTTGGCGCAGTTGGGCGCCAGCGCGGGGGTGATACCGGAGAGGTGCAGCCAGTCAAAGCCCTCCAGCAGCGCGGGCAGATCCACGCCAGAGAAGTCATACTCGGTCAGGCTGGAGTGCTTGCGGTCATAGATCACCTTGCTGGGACGAATGCCGTAGCCGGTCTCCAGATAGTAGGTGCCCAGACGATGGGAGGGCGTCTCCTCCTCGGTGGCGAGGATCATGGGCGTGCAGTGCACGTCGTTGGAGCGCAGCCAGCGCACCGCGCTCTTGCCCAGGCTGTTGTTGGGCACCACGGAGAAGAAGGTGGAGTCCACGCCCAGGTTCGCCAGCGCCAGCGCGATGTTGGCCTCGGAGCCGCCATAGCTGGCCTCAAAGCTGGAGGCCATGCGGATTTTCTCATAGTTGGGCGGGGTCAGACGCAGCATGATCTCACCCATGGTGATGAACTTCTTGCCGGTTTCTGTTTCTCGAAGCAGCGGATTGCCGTGTACCATGGTCATTGCTCCTTTTCTTCTTCAGGATGGCCTGCGGATACCCTGCGCAGAGGTTTTCTGATGTCGTTGCATACTTTCCGGGTTGCCTATACCATGATAATAGCATAGAAACCCGGATTCGTCAACCGGATTTCTTTCCCGGATGCCCCGCATTCGCCGTCCCGCACCGATTTTCCCGGGCCCGTGCTTGATTCCGGGGCAACATCATGCTATAATACCCTGCGAAGATCTGCGAACAGCAAACCTTCCTTCCAAGGCCGTCCGGCGGTGCCTCTCCGGAGGTGCGGCGCGGCGGCTCCGATGTGTGTTTGGGCAAAAGGAGAGACGCAACATGGTCAAGATCAACATTATTTCCGGCTTCCTGGGCGCGGGCAAGACGACCCTCATCAAGAAGCTGCTGGCGGGTGCCCTCAAGGGCGAGAAGGTCATTCTGCTGGAAAATGAATATGGCGAGGTCGGCGTGGACGGCAGCTTCATGAAGGACGCGGGCATCGTCGTGGACGAGCTGAACAGCGGCTGCATCTGCTGCACCCTGGCCGGTGACTTCCAGAAGGCCATCGACGAGCTGATCGCCAAATACAATCCCGACCGTATTCTGGTGGAGCCCACCGGCGTGGGCAAGCTGAGCGAGATTATCGCGGCGGTGGAGAAGTGCAAGGCCCGCCACCCCGAGGTGGTCATCGGCGGCTGTGCCACCGTGGTGGACGCGGGCAAGTGCCGGATGTACATGAAGAACTTCGGTGAGTTCTTCTTGGATCAGGTGAAGTATGCCTCCACCATCATCTTCAGCCGCACGCAGCTGCTGAGCGCCGACCGGGTGGAAAAGAGCCGCGCCCTCATCGCAGAGCAGCATCCCGACGCCCGCATCATCACCACCCCCTGGGATGATCTGGACGCGGACACCATGCTCCGGGTGATCGAGGACAGCAAGCCCATCGAGGTGGCGCTGGTGCACGACCATGACGACGATGATGATGACGACGACGAGGACGAGCATCATCACCACCATCATGAGCACGAGCATGACCATGAGCACGAGCATGACCATGAGCACTGCTGCTGCCATCATCATAACCACGATGATGACCATGAGGACGATCATGACCACGAGCACTGCTGCGGGCATCATCATGAGGATGAGGACGGCCACTGCTCCTGCGGGCATGACCATCACCACCATCATCACCACCACGAGGGCGAGCACGACGCTGACGAGGTGTTCCAGAACATCGGCGTGGAGACTGCCCGTCGCTACGAGCAGGACGAGATTCGCGGCATGGTGGAGCAGCTCTCCGACGAGGAGGAGTTCGGTCAGGTGCTGCGCGCCAAGGGCATCCTGCAGAGCGCGGACGGCAGCTGGTTCCAGTTTGACTATGTGCCCGGTGAGCTGCAGATGCGCCCCGGCACCGCGGATTACACGGGCCGCCTGTGCGTGATCGGCGTGCACCTGGAGGAGGCTGCGCTGAAGGCGCTGTTCAAGGCATGAGAGAGCAGGAGATCGTACCGGTCTACATGATGACCGGATTCCTGGAGAGCGGCAAGACCACCATGATTCACTCCATGCTGACCGACGAGGGCTTCTCTCAGGGCCAGCGTACCCTCATCCTCTGCTGCGAGGAGGGCGAGGAGGAGTACGACGGCGACCTGCTCAACGACCACAACGCGGCGGTCTACACCTTCGAGGGTGCGGACGAAATGACCGCGCTGAAGCTCAAGGAGCTGAACAACAAGTACAAGCCCGAGCGGGTCTTTGTGGAGTACAACAGCGTCTGGACGCTGGAGAAGCTGGGGCAGACCAAACTGCCGCCCCGGTGGGAGTATGTGCAGGTCATCACCCTGGTGGATGCCACCACCTACGACAACTACATGACCAATATGCGCACGCTCATCACCGACCCCATGCGGGAGGCGGATCTGGTGCTGTTCAACCGCTGCACCCCCGAGATGCCCAAGAGCGCCTGGCGCCGTCAGGTCAAGGCGCTGAACCCCAACTGCAACATCCTCTTTGAGAACACCGACGGCACCACCGAGGACGGCGTTGCGGACGAGGATCTGCCCTACGACATGAAGGCGGAGATCATCGACATTCCCGAGGAGCACGTGGGCACCTTCTACCTGGACGGCCTTGACCATCCCGATCGCTACGACGGCAAGACCGTGCGGCTGGTAGGTCAGCCCTTCCCCGAGGGCGGCCTGCCGAGTGGCTACTACCTGTTCGGGCGGTACGCCATGACCTGCTGCGCCAACGACATCGCCAAGATCGGCTGGGTCTGCCAGGGCACCGTGAAGCCCTCCACCCGCTCCTTCATCCACCTCACCGCCCGGTGCCGCAAGGTCACCAATCAGGATCAGGCCATCATCATGATGGAGGAGATCAAGGCCGAGAAGGCCAATCCACCCAAGGAGAAATACGTTTCCTTCACGTAACGGCAAACAGGGCCGCCGGACGACTGCGCATCGTCCGGCGGCCCTCTCCGTTTTCCGGCTTACAGGTACCTTTCAAAGCTGTCCGCCTCCTGCTGAAGCCTTTCCAGAAAGCGGCTGATATGGTAGCCGTCCGTGGCGGCGTGGTGGCAGGTGATGGACAGCGGCATCAGCGTCCGCCCCTGTTCCTCCCGGAACCGCCCCGCCTCCAGCGAGGGGAAATAGTAGGGCTTGTTCTCGTAGGAATGGACGGCGAAGTGGTCAAAGGACACCCAGGGCAGGCAGGACACCGTGTAGGCATTGGGCGGCGGCACCTCCCCGGCCCTGCCGAGGATGCCCCGGCATACCCTTGCCCGCTCCACGTCCCGCAGATAGGCCGCGTGAAAGGCAGGGAAGCTGTCATCGTAGTCCGTCCAGGCCAGGGAGAACGTATGGGTGTCCTCGTGGAACGCGGCGTACAGCGGTGTCAGGGTATGGTAGCACCCCAGCTGTCCGTCCACCTCCGCCAGGCAGAACGCCTCCGGCTGCTCCTGCAGCGTGCAGGTCACCAGCCACAGCCACCCCGGAAAGAACCGGCAGCCCGCCGCCTTCAGCGTCCGCCGGAGCCGCGTCACGTCCACCTGCACGGTCAGCGAGTACCCGGTGGGCGCCATGCGGGCGAAGTACACAAACACCTCTCCCCGCGCCCAGGTGCGCAGGTCGATGGGGGTAAAACGCATCTCCGGCCTCATCGCTTCAGCCTCCGGCAGAACAGCCCATGGTTCGTGCAGCACCACAGCAGCGAGGCGCCCGGCAGATACGGCAGCCGCACCTCCACGTTCCACTCCGGGTACAGCCGGCGCACCAGCACCGTATCCCCGCTGACCAGCGCCAGGAAGGTCAGCGCATGCTCCCGCTCCATGGGATGGGATGAGGTGATGTACCACTCCTCCCCGTCCCGGGTGACGTCAAGTATGTGATCCTCGTCCGGCGCTTTGGGCACCATCGCCGCCAGTCGGCGCCCGCAGCAGCGGCTGAGCGCCCCGTCGGTCGAAAAGAGCAGATTGCCGCACTGCCCGCAGCGGTAGAACCGCGCACGGCACAGGTTGCCGCTGCTCTGCCGGTTCGACGGCAGCTCCCCCTTCAGCAGTACCTCCACATCAATCTGCAGCGCCTCCGCCAGCTGGGGCAGCAGGCTCACATCCGGGGCACCGCAGCCCCGCTCCCACTTGGACACCGTCTTGTCGCTGATATGCAGCCGCTCCGCCAGCGCCAGCTGGGTCAGCTGCTGCTGCTGCCGCAGGGCGCGGATCATCTCCCCGGTTCTGACCTGATTCATCATCAATCACCTCCACGGCAACATGATACCCGATGCCGCGCCGTTTTGCAATCAACGCTCCGTAGAGCCGCCCACTTCTACCGCTCTTTTTTCGCTGTTTTTGCCGCTGGAGAACAAGCAGCATTTTCCTCAAAAAAATCTTTGAAAAGCCCTTGACAGTTCACGGGATATCTGCTATAATGAATCTCGCAGTCGAGAGACTGCCGACAGATGTTGGGGAATGGTGTAACGGTAGCACCTGCGACTCTGACTCGTATTGCCTAGGTTCGAATCCTAGTTCCCCAGCTTATATGCCTCCGTTGTCTAGAGGCCTAGGACGCCGCCCTCTCAAGGCGAAAACATGGGTTCGAATCCCATCGGAGGTGCCATGATCGTCAGTCTGCTTGCAGGCTGACGGTTTTTCTTTGCGTTTTCCGGCCCGCCCTCCTTCCCGCATGGCGGCACCGACTTTTCCCCGGTAGCAAAGCGGACTGACCCGCATCGCCGCAGGTCAGTCCGTTTCGTTTGCCGTGCACCCTTATCACTCGTCAAAGGGATAGTACACGAACTCGTGGAAAATCTGATAAATCGTGTCGTAGTGCGGATGCTTGCGCCAGGTGCCCTCGGTGGGCATGCTCACCCAGTCGAACTCACAGTCCGGATGCGCCGCCTCCATGGCGGTGCGCTGCTCCGCCGGGACGGCGGTGTAGCCGCACCAGAAGCGCTCCAGTTTGGGCAGCTCGTACAGCGGGGAGATGTCCCGCAGCTTCTGGTTGTAGGTCAGGTTGAGATCCCGCAGGTTCGTCAGGCTTGCGAGCGGGGAGACGTCCCGGATATTAGCGCTGAACAGCTCCAGATACTCCAGCTCCGTCAGCGTGGACAGGGGCGTCAGGTCGCCGTCGCAGTTGTAGTTGGCTGCCACAATCAGCACCTTCAGGTGGGGCAGCTCCGCCAGGAAGTCCAGGCTGGTCACATAGTTGTGACCGATGTCCAGCGCCTCCAGATTTCTGCAGTAGCGCAGGATGCTCAGCTGCTTGGTGGTGTGGAAGGGGTCGTTGTCCTTGCCTTGATGCCCGTGCAGGGTGGAGAAGGCCGTGGCATCCGTGCGGATGGTGTGGGTGTACAGCTTCAGCGTCCAGCCGAAGAAGATGTCCGGATAGCCGTCAAAGAGCGTGTCCATCTGCGCACGGGTCAGCTCGCTGCCGTACATGTTCACGGTCTTGAGGTTCGGCATCTGGTCGATCAGGGCCACCAGCTCGGTGATGTCCTTGACCACCACCCCGGCGGCATCCAGGTCGAGCTCGGTTGCCTCCGTGTCAAAGTCCACCCCGTAGGCGGTCGCGGTGTCCGCCAAGGCGGAGGCGCTCACGGTCAGCAGCAGCACGAGCAGCAGGGAAAGCAGGCAGCGCTTGGTCATGGTCATTCTCCTTTCTGCCGTTCAGGCCGGGACATGGGCAGCACCCGCTGCACCGACCAGCCCATGGTGCCCAGAACCAGCGCCATGGCCACATAGTCAATCCAGGTCGGCCAGGGGCACTTGTCAATGGCGAACTCCAGGAACACCACGATGCCCACACAGGCCACGAACACCACCCACGATACGATCAGCTTCTTCCGGGGCAGCTCCCGGCGCCGACGCACCGTGAACAGCAGCAGCACCGCCGCGGCGAAGATCGCACACTGCACCTGCTGCACCCGGACAAAGCCCCACTTGATGGTCTCCACCCGGAAGCTCTCGCAGAAAACCTGCGTCATGGCCCACCACACCAGCGCCGTGGGGAAGGCGATGTCCCGCAGGCGCTTCTGATTCACCAGCAGCACCACCGCGATGACCACCGCGCACAGGGCCTCCAGATTGAACAGGGCGAAGTGCCACTCGTTCCACATGGGATCCAGCACGCCCAGCGGGAAGTGCATCAGCAGCGGATTCTCCGTGATGGCGCCCCAGCCGAAGTCGGACAGGGTCTCCCCCAGCCGGGCGATGGCAATCATGACCAGACCGGGCAGCGCGATGGCCTCCAGCAGGCGGTGGAGCGAGGCGCGAGTGATAAGGCTGCTGAGCACCACCGCCAGCAGCGCGCCCAGAATGCCGCCGCAGAAGGCGTGGTAGTAGGGCTCCGCCCGGAAGAAGGTGCCATAGAAGCCATAGCCCAGCATGTCATGGACCAGAATGTAGTAGCACCGGGAGCCCAGCGCCCCCAGCAGCAGGCTCAGCACGGCGGTCAGCGCCCAAGCAGCGACGGACAGCTTCTCGCGGCGGAAGGTGACATAGGCCAGCGCGCAGGCGACCGCCCACCCGACCAGCAGCACCAGCCCGTAGGAGGTGCCAAACAGCGCGAACATTTCCATGACTTACTCCTCCCCCGCCCAGGCACTGGCGAAATAGATGATGTCGCTGAGCTTGCGATGGTAGGGGTTGCCGGGCTCGTTGAGCTTCTCCCCCCGGAAGATCAGCGCGGTGGAGTTGCCGCCGTCCAGATTGTAAGCGTTCTCCACGCCCAGGGTGTACAGGAAGTCCACCCACTCGTTCAGCGTCAGCCCCATGCCCTCGCTGGTCCACATGCCCTCGCAGACCGCCAGCAGGTACTCCTTCTCGCCGCGCTTCACCTGACAGATGGCGCTGCGCTGGTGGCTCTCGGCGCTCATGTTGAACATGGCGGTATAGCTGGGATCCAGCTTCTCCCCGTCCACAATCAGCCCGGGGCCGAAGTTGAAGCTGTTGATGATGGTCTTGCTCTCCACCGCCGCCGCCACCTTGTCCACGGTGCCCTGCGGAACGATGGTGAAGTCGCCCTGATCGTCGATGAGCAGCACGTCCCGGTTCTTGATCACCTGATTGAGGTACATCACGCCCTGCCGGATCAGGTAGCCGCCCTGATGCTGCCGCCAGTAGGAGTAGTAGTCGCCATTGATGGCCGCCACCGCGTTCACCCGGTTGGCAATATCCACCACCGCCGCCTCCTGATCCCGCTTGAAATCGTAGGCAGGGGCCGTGCGCAGCTGTGAGGCATCCGCAATCTTCACCCGCGCCACCAGGCAGCGGGTGGTCTTGACGGTGTAGGTCTCAATCTGCACCCGGATGGACGGATCCTCATAGACCACCTCGGACACATACCTGTCCTCCCAGGGGCCGTAGCCGCCCGTCAGGTCCATGGGCAGCACCTCGACCTTCCCCTCGGGCAGCGGAGCGGCAAAGCCGGCAGCAGCCTCGGAGGCGCGGGCCGCAACCGCCTCCAGCGAGCCCTCCTCCGCCAGGGACAGCACGGGGCACAGCAGCACCGCGCAGAGCAGCAGGATCATCCGGCAGCGCCGGGTAAAACGAACAGCGTGCATCATGGGAGCGTATCACCTTTCCTTTGCTTACCGCGTTTGTGCGCGGAGAGAAATCAGCACAGAGGCAGCACAGGGTTCAGTACGAGGACACGACCCGCTGGGGCAGCTGCCACACATACCAGTCCGTGCCGTCGGTTTCCATCACCAGCGTGCCCTCCCCCGACAGCAGGCAGGGAATGCCGCGCTTCCGGCACTGCCCCGTGACCTTGCCGTTGTCCTGGGACTTGTTGTTGGGCACGGTCACCAGCGCCGGATTCACCGCCGCCAGGAAGTCCTGAGAGAAATAGCCAATGCCATGGTGCGGCGCCTTGCAGATGTCCGCCTTCAGGTAGTCCGCGCCCAGCTGGGCCAGATAGGCCTCCATGGTCACGAAGGGAATATCCGCGCAGAGCAGCGCGGTGCTGTCGCCAAAGCTGATCTTCAGCATGGCGCTGCGCTGATTCACATCCTTCGCCTGCTCCATGGTGTGAATCTCGATGGTGGCGCCGCCCATGGTCACCGTATCCCCCTCGTGCACCTGCTGATAGGGGATGCCGGCAGCGTCCAGCGCCCGCACCATGCGCTTCTGGTAGCTGTCGTTGTACTCCTTCTCGAAGGGCGACAGGAACAGATCGGCGGAGAAGCCGTTCTTCACCAGCTCGATGGTGGTCGCGATGTGATCGTCGTGGGGATGGGTGTTGAGGATGTAGTCCAGATGCTCATGACCGCTCTCCCGCAGGTACGCCGCCACAAAGAAGCGGAACGCGGGATAGCCGCCGTCAATGAGCATGGACTGCCCGCCGCACTCCAGCAGCAGACAGTCGGAGCGGTTGGTGTCCAGCTGCGTCAGCCGCATAATGTCCTTCTCCGCCCATTCCGCCGGGCTCTCCGTTCCCAGAAACAGCTCCGCCTGCGCCCCCACGGGCACCAGCAGACAGCACAGCAGCAGCACACCCAGCAACCTTTTCCACATATCCCGCACCTCATACCTTTTTCGCAGGGAATCCCCCGATATTCTCCGGTTCGACCAGTTTATCTTACCACAGGTAGCTGGTAATGTCCACAAGCACGAGGAATTTTTTACAGCCGAAACCGCAGGCCATCCGGCCCGGGCTTGTGGCGATTGTTTGGGTATGTATGCCCGTGCGTGGGAAAATCGTCATCCGACCCGTCATGGCGCTGTACATGACCGGAAAAATGCGGTACAATAGACGCAGGGTAGCAACGGCAGCCCCCTCCATGGCATGGACAGGCCCCCCAAACGCGAAGGAGGGTGCAGCGCTGCCGGATAATTTCAGATGATCCTAAGGAGGAACACCCCGATGAGACGTACATTTGCGGAGCATGCGAAGCGTCCGGTCACCAGCCTTGACGGCCTGTGGACGCTGCGTCCCCACGACGGTTCCGACCGGGTCTACCACGCCATGGTGCCCGGGGTATGGGAGCGCATCCCGGCCCTGACAAGCTATCGCGGCACAGCGGATTACGAGCGCACCGTGGACATCACCGCCCCGGGGCATTATCTGCTGCGCATGGGCGCGGTGAGCCACACCGGTCATGTTTTCTGGGATGACCAGCTGGTCGGACAGCACTACAACGCCTTCACCGGCTTCGACATCCTGCTGAAAAATGTGACAGCCGGAACCCATCACCTGCGCGTGAACGTGGACAACCGCTTCACGGAGGAATCCACGCTGCATATTCCCAACGACTACTACACCTACGGCGGCATCAACCGCCCCGTGGAGCTGCATCAGGTCGGCAGGGTCTACATCGACCGCATGGCGTTCCACAGCATCCGGCAGGGCGATCACGCCTACAGGGCGGTGGTCAGGGTGTTCCTGCGCGCCGTGGAGGCCGTGGACAGCGTCGAGGTTGCCGTGAGCGCCGCCGGCGGCTCCGCCAGCGTCCGCGTCGGCAGTCTGGCGGCAGGGGAAAACCGCGAGGCCGAGGTGGCCTTTGACGTGCAGGACGTGCGGGAATGGGATGTCCTGCAGCCGAGCCTGTACGACCTGACGGCCCGCCTGTCCGTAAGCGGCGTGTGCGAGGATGACCTGATCGACCATGTGGGCTTCCGCACCGTTGAGGTGGTGGGTGAGCGCATCCACCTCAACGGCAGACCGGTTCACCTCAAGGGCTTCAATCGGCATGAGGATCACGGTCTGTTCGGCTGTGCGCTGCCTCTGGAGGCCATGATGGATGACCTGCAGCGGATTCTCGACACCGGTGCCAATTCGGTGCGCACCTGCCATTATCCCAACGATCCCCGGTTCCTCGACCTGTGCGACGAGCTGGGCGTGCTGGTCTGGGAGGAGCACCATGCCCGGGCGATTCCGATCTCCATCATGCGCAAGCCCCTGTTCGCCCTGCAGGAGGGAGCCTGCAACGAGGAGATGATCACCCAGCATGTCAATCACCCCAGCATCTACATCTGGGGCGTGCTGAACGAGTGCGAAAGCGAAACGGAGGAGGGCCGCGCCATCTACGCCGCGCAGCTGAATCACCTGCGGCAGCTGGACCCCACCCGCCCGGTCTCCTTCGCCTCCTGCCGCTTCTTCACCGACATCTGCATGGATCTGGTCGATGTGGTGTCCTGGAACATCTACCCCAAGTGGTACCATGACGAGGGCGTGCAGTCCTATGCAAACCGGCTGATCGACTGGATGGAGGAGCACGGCGCCGCCGGAAAGCCCATCCTGATCACCGAGGTCGGCGCCGGCGGCATCGCGGGCTATCACGATCCCTTCGGCAGGGCCAAATGGAGCGAGGAGCGCCAGTGCGACATCATCGAGGAGCAGCTGACGACGCTTCTGTCCCATCCCCGGCTGTCCGGCGTGTACCTGTGGCAGTTTGCGGATGTGCGCGTGGCGGAGGAATGGGCCATGCACCGGCCCAAGACGCAGAACAACAAGGGCATTGTCGATCTGTACCGGAATCCCAAGCTGAGCTATCTGCTGGTGAAGCGGCTGTTCTCTGAGACGTAAGTCCGCAGGGAAAGCGGGACACAGGTCAATGTTTACAACTTGAAAACAACTCGCTTACAACTTGATGTGGACTTCTCCGTTCACAAGCGGTAGAATCAGCGCAGGAGGTGACCGAAATGCGACGACTTCTTGCATCCCTGCTGGTTCTGCTGCTTTTTTCCGGCGGGGCGGAGGCTGAAACCATCGCCCGGCAGATCAACGCGCCGGAAACCTGCCGGGCGGAATACTTCTCCAACACCGGACGCACGAAGATCACGGTAGATGCAACTGTCCATGTGCCGGAGGTGGAGCGCATCCCCACCTATGCCGTGACCGTCCGGGACTTCACCGTGGAGGAGGGTATCCGGCTGACGAAGCTGCTTCAGCCGGATCAGACGTGGGAACGCTGGCCCGGGGAGCAGGATCTCCCCTATGATGAGATGGACGAAAGCCATGACGGCGCAAACAATCAGTATGAGCGCAGAAGCTGGTGTGTAAGCCTGCCCAGCCCCTTGCAAGCCTATGTAGCCCTGGACAACAGCTACACCGTGGGTCTTTTCACCCGTCAGCCCAGTGAGCGGGTGCTGAAATACCAATGGACAGACCCGGACACGAACCTGTTCTTCTATCCATTTGCCAGCTTTGGTCATGCGGACACCCTTGGGAAATCGCTCAGAGGGCAGCAGCTGACGGTGGAGGAAGCCACCGCCATGGCCAATCATTTCATGGCGGAGATGGCGCCGGAATATGAGCTGCGGGCAGTATATGGGGTGGAGGGTGAAAAGGGCGACGCCAACGTATACCACACGCTGGCCTATAGCTTCACCTATACCCGCAGCGTCAACGCTGTCCCCATCACCTATGCGGAGTATCGTCGCTTCTCGACGGAGTTTGAGGACGTCGAAATGGCTCCCGCGCCGGGACAGGAGTATATCACGCTGGTCATTCACGAAGATCGCATTGTCAATTTTCTCTGGCGGGACCCCTATGAAATCGGCGGAATCCTCCAGGCCGAAACGGAGCTGCTACCCTTTGAGGAAATCATGAGCATCTTCGGCGCGATTGCCCCGCTGTCTGTTCAAGGCACCGAAAATGATACGGGCCGCACAGCCGCAGCGAAGAACGGCATGCACATCACCGAAATTCGTCTGGGCTATATGCCTGTTTTGTGCAAGGGCAACCCCAACCAATGGGAGCTGCGCCCGGTGTGGGACTTTATGGGCAGTCAGATTCTGCCGCGTGAAACGTATGATTACCCCTGCAACTCCCTCCTGACGATTGATGCTGTGGACGGCACGATTATTGATCGAAACTATGGATATTGAGGTGAACAACATGAAGAAAATGATTACTTTGCTGCTTGCGCTGCTGCTGCCGGTGTGTGCTGGGGCGGAGACGCTCTCGCAGCAGCTCGGTGCACCTGATGTAACTGTCTGTGAGTATCAAAGTGCCAGCGGACGCACCCATGTATATGTGGATGCACAGGTTGTCGTACCGGAAACCGATACTGTCCATATTTACGAAGTGATTCCACGCACGATCACACCAGCAGAAACAGAAAAAGCCGCCAATCTCTACTTCGGCGAGCAGCAATGGTGGCACGGAGATTCCGAAAAAGCAGAAGTATTCTATACGGAAGAGGCAGGTAGCCCGTATACCGTATATGGCTGCAATTTGTACGCAGCAAATAATGTGTCCAGATATCTGACTGTTTCGTACTCCACTGTCAAACTGTTGGGCAAGGATTATCACCATTCAAACTGGATCGAGATCCTTGATGAACAGGGCGGCTTCTCGCAAAACATCGGCACAGCCGAAGATGCGCGGACAATGGCTGACAGCTTCGTGCTGGCAATCTGGCCTGATATGGTGTTTGACAGTATTGATCCGAATCTTTCAGATGTCAACGGACGCCTTCAGGGCCAATATGGTTATCGAGTGTACTATCGACGGGACATAGATGGAATTCCAGTAACACCAGTTTCCATGCAGATTCAATGGCATGCATTGGACGATACCTATACGCCTCCCTTGGCTTATGAACGCCTCTATGTGGATGTAGGGGAAGACGGGATTTTCGGATTCCGATACGAGTATCCTGCTCAAATCGGAAACAAAATCTCACAGAATGTAAGGCTGCTACCTTTTGCACAGATCATGGATGTATTCGGCAGTATCGCGCCTCTTACCATCGCATCGACTGAGCGTGGTGAGAATAACACTCTGCATATTGACCGGATCGTATTGGGGTATATGTGTGTACAGATGAAGAATGATCCCACGCGCTATCAGTTGATTCCTGTATGGGATTTCTTCGGCACATATTCTGTTTCTGGAGAAGTATATTCACACTACATGAAGCCGCTTGTGACAATCAACGCCATCGACGGAACGGTGATCGACCGGACGTACGGTTACTAAGGAGCCTCAACATGAAGTGCATATTCTACGATTTTCGCCGCGCGATCACGGGGCGTTGGTTTCTTGTTGCCTTTTTTGCCTCGGTTGTGTCGCTGTACATGTCCATCGGTGATCAATCCTACTACCTGATAAACATGCTGTCTGAAATGGAAATGTATGAAGACAGCTTCTGGCTCGACGCCGCAACGCTGCTTTCGCAGGGACTGCAGGGCGACTTCGGCGTGTTGATTCTGCCTGCGCTCTCGGCGCTGCCCTTCGCGGCACAGGCCCTGCAGGAGATCAGAAGCGGTGCCATCCGACCTGCCGTTTTCCGTGTCGGGCGCAAAGGCTGGATCGCCGGAAAGGTGCTGTCCACGTTCGTCAGCGGGATGCTGCTGCAAATGGCGGCTGCCATCGGCTTGCTGCTGGTGTTCCACCTGATGATGCTGATCCGTGCCGGGCAGCTATTCCCCTCAGGGGATTTCGCACCCGTCCGGGCCGTGCTGCTGCGCCGGACGCTCTGCGGCGGCATCTGGGCGGGCGCTGGCTGTCTGTTTGCCCTGGTGACGGAAACCACCTCCGCTGCCTGCCTTGCGCCGCTGTGCCTCTGCTACGCCATGGTGATGATCGGCACCCGCTTCTTCCCGGACAGGGCGCTGCTCAATCCGGTAAACTGGCTCACCGGCGCGGTCTGGCCCCTGCTGCTGGTGCTGGGAGTGCTTGCGGGCGGGCTTGCGCGGACGCTGCAAAGGAAGGTGAACGCCTGTGTGTAATCTCCGGGACGCCTTCGTCTGCGCCGGATGGAATCTGTATTCCCTGCGCAGAAACCCTCGCTTTCACATGAGCCTGCTGCTGGGCTTTCTGCTCTGCTGGCTGCTGACGGACAAGACCATGGCGATCTCCCGCACCTACCTGACCAATGTGCAGCTGCTGGAGCCCTTCGTCTGGTGCTATGCGGATGATGACAGCATCCTCTTTGCCGCGCTGGTGATGATGCTGATGCTCTCCGCCCTTCCCCGGCTGGACACCCCCGCGTCCTACCTGATCTTCCGCACCACCCACCTGCGGTGGCTGCTGGGGCAGATTCTCACCGTGCTCATGCTGACGCTGGGCTATACGCTGATGATTCTCCTGTCAAGCATGGTCATGTGCATCGGCTGCAACGTATTCATCGCCAACCGGTGGTCGGAAACCGCGACCATGCTCTCCTTCTCGCCGGCGTCCTTTGAGGTGGCCCTGACCGTCATGCGAAAGACCGTCAAGCTGACCACGCCCTATGGCTGCGCAGTGCAGATTTTCCTGCTGATGTTCCAGTACGTGCTGCTGATGTCCATGCTCCAGCTGACCTTCACGGTGCTGCGAAGCCGCAAGGCCGGCATCATCGCCACGCTGACCGTCAACTTTGCGGGATATGTCCTGACGCCCGACCGCTTCATGACCTGGCTGAACCTGCCAGCAGAAATGCGGTATTATGCCAACCTGCTATCCGCCTGGCTGTCGCCGCTCCAACACGCCACCTACCCCATGCACTCCTTCGGCTACGATTCGCTGCCGAGGGTGCAGACCTCCTACCTGATCCTCGGCGGCGCCTCCCTGCTGCTGATGACCGTATCAGCAATCGCCATGCGCAGGTTTTCATTCCATTTCATAGGAGGGGATTCAGATGCGTGAGATTGTAGCAAGCGTCCAGCACATCACCAAACGCTTCGGCAGCGAAACGGTGCTCCGGGACGTGTCCATGGAACTGGAACAGAGGAAGATTCACGGCATCATCGGACGCAACGGCAGCGGCAAGACAGTGCTGATGAAGTGCATCTGCGGTTTCCTGCGCCCCACCAGCGGAACGGTGACGGTCCTTGGGAAAACCGTCGGCACGGACTGCGACTTTGCGCCGGATACGGGGATGCTGATTGAAACGCCGGGCTTTCTCCCCCATGAAACCGGGCTGCACAACCTGCTGTGGCTGGCACGGCTTGGCAAGGGCGCGTCCAAAGCGCACGTGATGTCCCTGCTTGAAACGGTGGGCCTTGATGCCGCCCTGCGCAAGCCGGTCAGCCAGTACAGCCTCGGCATGCGGCAGCGGCTCGGTATTGCGCAGGCCCTGCTGGACGATCCCGCGCTCCTGATACTGGACGAACCGATGAACGGTCTTGACAAGAGCGGCGTCCGCAGCATCCGTGAGCTGCTGCTGTCGCTCAGCGCACAGGGAAAAACCATCCTCCTTGCCAGCCATTTCGCACAGGATATGGATGAACTGTGCGATACGGTCTGCGAGATGGATCAGGGCGTTCTGACGATGGTGCGGGATGGACATGCCAGTGCTTGCGGCACCGGGGAGCGCGGCGCATCGGCGTCACTTCCCATCCAAACGGGCTGACAGCGGGCGCTTCCTGCCGATAGAAAGCAATCATCCGAACCGGCTGCCCACAAGGAGCTACCGATTCGGATGATTTCGTCTGGTGCGGGAAACAGGACTTGAACCTGCATGAAGTTAGCCCTCACTAGAACCTGA
>JAEDKS010000181.1 GCA_016295665.1 Clostridia bacterium | reverse complement strand
TGCCACCATCGGCCTGTTTCAGGGCACGGGCCACACGGAGATCACCATGACGGTAAACATGTGCCGTCTGTGGGTGTTCCGCTTCGCCACGCTGTTCGTCTGCGAGCACTTCCTGCATCTGGGCGTGAGCAGCGTGTGGTATTCCGTGGTGGTTTCCAACGGCATCTCGTCCGGCATCCTGCTGGTGCTCTACCTGCTGGGGCTATGGCGCAAGCCGCGCTTCCGGGTGCGGGAGACCGGGTCGGAGCAGGCGTGATTTTTCGTCCGGCTCTTGCGTTTTGCACCGCATGATGCTATGATAGACGGGAGCGAATGAGGCGGCAGGGCCGCCGTGGACAAGACAAGGAAAGGAAATGGCTATGTTCAAGAAGAATGCCTGGGAAAACTATTCCGACGCGGAGCGGGCGCAGCTGGAAGGCTTTGCGCAGAAGTACCGCGCCTTCCTGGACGCCGGCAAGACCGAGCGGGAGTGCGTGCAGGAGGCCGTCCGTCAGGCGGAGGCCTGCGGCTTTACCAACCTGGAGGACGCCATCGCCTCCAGCCACCGCCTGCAGCCCGGTGACAAGGTGTACGCCAACTGGATGGGCAAGTGCATCATGCTGTTCAAGATCGGCACCGCGCCCATCGAGCAGGGCATGAACATCCTGGGTGCCCATATTGATTCCCCCCGCATCGACATCAAGCAGAACCCCCTGTACGAGGATGGCGGCTTGGGCTATCTGGATACCCACTACTACGGCGGCATCAAGAAGTACCAGTGGGTTGCCATCCCGCTGGCGATGCACGGCGTGGTGGTGAAAAAGACCGGCGAGCTTGTGAACGTGGTGATCGGCGAGGACGAGAGCGATCCCATCGTGTACATCTCCGACCTGCTGGTGCACCTGGCGCAGGATCAGATGAGCAAGACCGCGTCGAAGGTCATCGAGGGCGAGAACCTGAACGTGCTGATCGGCTCCGAGCCGCTCAAGGGCGAGGAGAAGGAGCCCGTGAAGGCCGCGCTGCTGAAGCTGCTGGCGGACCGGTACGGCATCGAGGAGGAGGACTTCCTCTCCGCTGAGCTGGAGATCGTTCCCGCCGGCCGGAGCCGCGACCTGGGCCTGGATCGCAGCATGATCGCGGGCTATGGTCATGACGACCGCGTCTGCGCCTATCCCTCCATGGCGGCGGTGCTGGATCACGAGGGCGTGCCGGAGCGCACCCTGTGCGCCATCCTCACCGACAAGGAGGAGATCGGCAGCGTGGGCGCCACCGGCATGGGCGCCAACTACTTCGAGAACACCGTGGCGGAGCTGTGCGCCCTGTGCGGCTTCGAGAGCAATCTGGTGGTGCGCCGCTGCCTGAGGAACAGCGCCATGCTGTCCAGCGACGTCTCCGCGGGCTTTGATCCGCTGTACGCCGGCGTGTTCGAAAAGAAGAACGCCGCCCTGCTGGGTCATGGCGTGTGCTTCAACAAGTTCACGGGCCGTGGCGGCAAGTCCGGCAGCAACGACGCCAACCCCGAGTACATGGCGCAGATTCGCCGGATCATGGACGACAACGGCGTGGACTTCCAGACCGCCGAGCTGGGCAAGGTGGACGCGGGCGGCGGCGGTACCATCGCCTACATCTGCGCCAAGTACGGCATGAACGTGATCGACGCGGGCATCGCCGTGCTGAGCATGCACGCCCCCTGGGAGGTCATCAGCAAGGCCGACCTGTGGGAGGAGTACAAGTGCTACTGCGCCTTCCTGAAGGACGCCCGGTAAGACAATTCCCATCAGCTTTCAGGGCCCTGCGGCAACCGCTGCCGCAGGGCCTTTTCCGTGGTGCGTAACCGGCACGTATCATCGGCGGCCCGGTGGATCAACCTATCAAACTGGTGGGAAAATTTCGAAAACCACTTGACAGATACCCACGAGGGGTATATAATGCCAGCGAAAATATACCACCGGGAGGTATCGACCATGGAGAAGGGAACATGTCCCCACTGCCGCACCAAGCACCGAACCGAGGAGGAAAGCCGTGCGCTGCTCAACCGCCTCTCCCGCATCGAGGGGCAGATTCGCGGTCTGCGGCGGATGGTGGAGGAGGAGGCTTATTGCCCGGACATCCTGACCCAGGCCGCCGCCGCCAGCGCCGCGCTGACTGCCTTCAGCCGGGAGCTGCTGGCGGCGCATGTCCGAACCTGCGTGGTGGAGGATGTGCGGGCGGGGAGCGACGAAAAGGTGGAGGAGCTGCTGGATACGCTCCAGCGCTTCATGAAATGAGGGGGAAAGCAACAATGAAGCAGTATCAAGTGACCGGCATGAGCTGTGCCGCCTGCTCCGCCCGGGTGGAGAAGGCGGTGCGCGGGGTGGAGGGGGTCACCTCCTGCTCCGTGTCCCTGCTGACCAATGCCATGGGCGTGGAGGGCACCGCATCGGACGCGGCGATTATCGCGGCGGTGGAGGCGGCGGGCTATGGCGCCTCGGTCAAGGGGGCGCCGGAGGTGACAGACGGCGCGCTCAATGAGGCGGACGCCCTGAAGGACAGGGAGACGCCCGTGCTCAGGCGCCGGCTCTGGACCTCGCTGGTGTTCCTGGTCGTGCTGATGTATGTGTCCATGGGCCACATGATGTGGGGCTGGCCCCTGCCGGCCTGGTTTGACGGCAACCATGTGGCGATGGGCCTGGTGCAGCTGCTGCTGACCGTCGTCATCATGATGATCAACGGCAAATTCTTCACCTCCGGCTTCCGCAGCCTGCTTCACGGCGCGCCGAACATGGACACGCTGGTGGCCCTGGGTGCCTCGGCATCCTTTGGCTACAGCGTCTACGCGCTCTTTGCCATGACCGACGCGCAGGTGCACGGCGGCGCCGCAGCTGCCATGCCCTGGATGGATCAGTTCTACTTCGAGTCCGCCGCCATGATTCTGACGCTCATCACCGTGGGCAAGATGCTGGAGGCGCGCTCCAAGGGCAGAACCACCGACGCGCTGAAGGCGCTGATGAAGCTGGCGCCCCAGACGGCGACCGTCCTGCGCGACGGCGTGGAGACCGAGGTGCCCATCGCCCAGGTGGGGCGCGGGGACATCTTCGTGGTGCGCCCCGGCGGGCATATCCCCGTGGACGGCGTGATTGTGGAGGGCACCGCAGCGGTGGATGAGTCCGCGCTGACCGGCGAGTCCATCCCTGTGGACAAGGCGCCCGGCGACGCGGTGTCCGCCGCGACGCTGAACCAGTCCGGCTTCATCCGCTGCGAGGCCACCCGGGTGGGTCAGGACACGATCCTGTCCCAGATCATCCGGATGGTGTCCGACGCGGCGGCGACCAAGGCGCCCATCGCCAAGGTGGCGGATCGGGTGTCGGGCGTGTTCGTGCCGGTGGTCATGGGGATTGCGGCGGTCACGTTCCTGGTGTGGCTGCTGGTGGGGCAGACCGTCGGCTTCGCCCTGTCCCGGGCCATCGCGGTGCTGGTGATTTCCTGCCCCTGCGCGCTGGGTCTGGCGACGCCGGTGGCGATCATGGTGGGCAACGGCATGGGTGCCCGGCACGGCATCCTGTTCAAGACCGCCGCGTCCCTGGAGGAGACCGGCAAGGTGCGCGTGGTGGCGCTGGACAAGACGGGCACCATCACCAACGGACAGCCCCAGGTGACGGACGTGCTGCCCGCCACCGGCTCCCCCGAGGCGCTGCTGCGGGACGCCTATGCGCTGGAAGCCCGCAGCGAGCATCCGCTGGCCCGGGCCATCGTCTGTCACGCGGAGGAGAAGCAGCTGACGGCGGCGGAGGTGACCGACTTCACGGCGCTGCCCGGCAACGGCCTCTCGGCGCGCATGGGGGATGCGGTGCTCTGCGGTGGCAGCCTGAAGTACATCGAGACCCAGGCCAGTGTGCCGCAGACGCTCCGGAGCCGGGCGGACGCGCTCGCGGCGGAGGGCAAGACGCCCCTGTTCTTTGCCCGTGACGGGCAGCTGACGGGCATCATCGCGGTGGCGGACACCATCAAGGAGGACAGCCCCGAGGCCATCCGGCAGCTGCGGAACATGGGCGTGCAGGTGGTCATGCTCACCGGCGACAACCAGCGCACCGCCGAGGCGGTCGGACGTCAGGCCGGCGTGGACGAGGTGATCGCGGGCGTGCTGCCCGACGGCAAGGAGCAGGTTATCCGCGACCTGCAGAAGCGCGGCGCGGTGGCGATGGTGGGCGACGGCATCAACGACGCGCCCGCCCTGACCCGCGCGGACACCGGCATCGCCA
>JAEDKS010000018.1 GCA_016295665.1 Clostridia bacterium | reverse complement strand
GCATGACCGTAACCGCCGCCAGGTACTTGCCCAGCACGATGCCGGGCAGGGACACAGGGCTGGTGAGCAGAAGCTGATCGGTACGCTTCTGCTTCTCGTCGGCCAGCAGGCGCATGGTCAGCACCGGGCAGAGCAGCATCCACAGGTAGCTCCTCTGCCCCATGAGCGTCAGCAGATCGCTGGACCGGGTCTGCATGATCTGCAGGTAGAACAGCACGGAGGAGATAGCAAGAAATACGCCCATGAACACATAGCCGATGGGCGTGTAGAAGTAGGACTGAAGCTCGCGCTTCCAGATGGCGATCATCGGGACTGCACCTCCTGAGAAGCCGGGGGTTCGGCGGCGGTGACCTGAAGAAAGACCTCCTCCAGCGTGTCCTGCATGGGCGTGAGCTGACGGATGGGCGCGTCGAGGGCGCAGAGCAGGCGGAACAGCTGATCCCGGGGATCCCTGTCCCCGTCCTCCCGGGCGCACTCCACCTCCGCCTCGGTGACGCCCGCGTCCCAGGTGGGCAGGGACTTCACCCGCCGCACGCAGGGCAGGCTCTTGAGGGCGGGCAGCACCTGCCGCTCGCTGCCCGCGGCGCTCAGGCGCAGCCGGAGCACGTCGCTGTCCTCCTGTGCGTTCAGGCGCATCTCCCGCACCAGGCGCCCCCGGTGCAGAATCACCGCCCGCTGGCACAGCTGCTGCACCTCCGAGAGGATGTGGGAGGAGAACACCACGGTGTGCCGCTTGCCCAGCTCCCGGATCAGGTCGCGAATCTCCACCACCTGCCGGGGGTCAAGACCCACGGTGGGCTCGTCCAGCACCAGCACCTCCGGGTCGCCGCAGAGCGCCTGCGCCACACCCGCGCGCTGCCGGTAGCCCTTCGACAGGTGCCCCAGCACCCGCTCCGCCACCTCCCACAGCCCGCAGATGCGCAATATCTCGTCCACATGGCGGTTCATGTCCCGCCCGTCCACCTCCCGCAGGCGGCAGACGAAGCGCAGATAGCTCCGCACGGTCATCTCGTCATAGAGCGGCGGCTTCTCCGGCAGATAACCGATGCGCCGCTTGCATTCCCGGGGGTGGGTGAGCATATCCTGCCCGTCCACCAGCACCTGCCCGGCGGTGGGCGGAAAATAGCCGGTGAGCATGTTGAGGGTGGTGGTCTTGCCGGCGCCGTTCTGTCCCAGCAGCCCCACAATCTCGCCCTCCGGCACGCGGAAGCTCACATCCCGCACCGCCTCCACCGCGCCGTAGCGCTTGGTTCCGTTCACGATCTCGATCATCGTCTGATGGCATTCCTTTCCTGGTTCGGCCCCGTTCCGGCCCTCTCCCATTATACCAGATGCGCCGGTGAAGCGGTGTGAATAATCTGTGAAAACCGCACCCCGCCACTTGAAAATCCTTCAGCTTGCAGCATCACGTCCGGGAAAAAGGGGACTTTCTTCACCTTTTTACACAAAGTTCACGAACTTTCCCGGGAAAAACATGGCGCGGGTACTTGCAATTTTGCGTTTTATCCGTATAATGGTAACGGTTCCGTTCGTGAACCGTACCCCAGCCTGCACGATGCACGGAGTAGATCTTGAGGAGGTGCAAACCATGCAGAAGTATGAAATCAAGCTGAGCCTGGCTGAGAATGTCAAGACCTTTGTCAACGTGGTCAACAAGTTTGAGTTTGACATGGATCTCCGCTCTGGGCGCCATGTGGTGGACGCCAAGTCCATCCTGGGCATCTTCAGCCTGGACCTGAGCAAGCCCATCACCCTGGAGGTGGATGACGACAAGTGCCGGAACGAGGAGGCCCTCGCTTCTCTGGTGAAAGCCATCCAGCCGTTCATGGCCTGAGCCCTGCCCTGCGCTGTGGCGAAGCAGCATAGCGGCGCCGCAGCATCCCGTCCGATGTTTGCGCCACCCTGCCCCCGGGCCGGGTGGTTTTCCTGTATTCCGGCAGACCCGGAAGGATGGCACAAGGAGGTGTCCGACCATGGAGCGAAAGACCATACCCGAGGCGGAGAACCGGCTGCTGATCCTCTACGCGCTGGATCGTCTGGGGCCGGTGACCGGCACGCAGCTGCTCCGGTTCCTGATGGAGTATGACCTGATGAACTATATCACCATGCAGCTGGGCCTGTGCGAAATGGAGGAGCAGGGACAGCTGAAGCAGCATCCGCATCCCCTGGGCGGCCTGATGGAGCTGACGGAGGCGGGGCAGTACGCGCTGAACGCCTTCGCCCACCGCATTCCGCAGAGCCGCCGGGCGCTGGTGGACCGGGAGGCGCAGGTCTGGCACGAGCGCTTCCGTCTGGAGCAGCAGACCCCCGCCGACAGCTATTCCCTGCCCGGCGGCGAGCAGTGCCTGCGGCTGCGGCTGATGGAGGGCGACGCGGCGCTGATGGATCTGCTGCTGACGCTGCCCCGGGACGCCGCCCTGAGCGGGGTGCAGGAGCGCTGGCGCGCCGCGGCGCACCGGGTCTACGGCGGCATCACCGAGCGGCTGACCGCCGCCTACGCCGCCGATGCGCCCCTCACCGATCCCCTGCCGCCCTCCGCCACCCTGCAGCGCGCCGGGAAGGAGTGGTACCTGTTTCTGGAGCGGGAGGGCTTCACGGTGATGCTCTCCCTGCCCGACGAGGGACTGGCCCGCTGCTGTGCCCGGGCCTGGCCCGGCGCCTCGGAATCGCTGGGCGCCATGGTGCGGGAGGCGCTGACCCATCCGTAAGGCCGTTTGGTCGTAAAAAACGCGAACCATTTTCCGATTTTCCCCTTCCATCATTCGGCGTTTTGTGCTATAATACGTTGGCTTTGCCGCGGACGCTCCGGCGTCCGCTTTACCCTGCCTGCGAAAAGGAGCGACCGTACCGTGGAAAAGATCCGCCGCAACGAGCGCATGAGCGCCATGCTCAAGCTGCTCACCGACCACCCCAACCGCATCTATACCCTGTCGCACTTCTGCGAGCTGTTCGGGGCCGCCAAATCCACCATGAGCGAGGACATCGACCTGCTTTGCGGCGTGGTGAAGGCGTTCGGCCTGGGACAGCTGGAGACCGTGACCGGCGCGTCGGGCGGCGTGCGGTACCGCGCCGTGGTGTCCCGGGAACAGGCGCGGGAGACCATCGGCGGGCTGTGCCGGGAGCTGTCCGGCAAGGGCCGCGTGCTCCCCGGCGGCTTCCTCTACACCTCCGACATCCTGGCGGATCCCCAGCTGGTGGGCCGGATGGGCGAGATCATCGCCACCGAGTACTTCGATGCGGAGCCCGACTTCGTGCTCACCATGGAGACCAAGGGCATCCCTGTGGCGCTGACCACCGCCCATGCCCTGGGCGTACCGCTGGTGATCGCCCGCCACGCCTCCAAGGTCTACGAGGGCAGCGCGGTGAACATCAACTATGTGTCCGGCTCCTCCGGCTCCATTCAGACCATGAGCCTGTCCCGCCGCGCCGTGCGCGAGGGGCAGCGTTGCCTGATCGTCGATGACTTCCTCAAGGGCGGCGGCACCGCGAAGGGCATGGTCGATCTGATGGGCGAGTTCGGCGTGACCGTGCTGGGCATGGCCTTCGTCATGGAGACCGCCGCGCCGGAGAAGAAGCGCGTCACCGGGCAGCGCTCCCTGATGGTCATGGACATGCTGGAGGTGGACGACGAGCAGATCGCCTCCGTCCGCCCGGCGAAGTGGCTGGGGGCGTGAGGCATGGGGGCACTGGACTTCCTCAGAATCTTCAGACGGAGCAAGGACATGGAAAAGGAAACGTTTCTGGTGGTGGGGCTGGGCAACTATGGTGACCAGTATGCCCACACCCGGCATAACGCGGGCTTTGAGGTCACGGACATTCTCTCCCGGCGCTGGAGCGCCCCGCTGACGAAGCGCCGCTGCGCGGGGCTGCTGGCGGAGGTCACCCGGGGCGACCGGCGCGTGGTGCTCTGCCAGCCGCAGACCTACATGAACAGCAGCGGACAGTGCGTCGCAGAGCTGCTGAGCTGGTACAAGTGCCCGCTGGATCATCTGCTGGTCATCTACGACGACATCGACCTGCCCCTGGGCCGGCTGCGGGTGCGCAAGAGCGGCTCGGCGGGCACCCACAACGGCATGCGCTCCATCATCGGCAGCACCCCTGCGCAGACCTTCCCCCGGGTGCGGGTGGGCGTGGGCGCCTGCCCGAAGGAGTGGCAGCTGGTGGACTGGGTGCTGAGCCGCTACCAGAAGGGCGAGGAGCAGGATACCATGACCGCCGCCTTCGAGCGCGCAGCCGACTGCGTGGAGGACTGGCTCGACAGCGGCATTGACCACGCGATGCAGGCATATAATCAAAAGTGACGGGCATCCCCGTCCCGCAGAAACGACACGCCCCTCCCCCTCGGGAAAAGGCGTGATTTTCTGCGTTCCGGAGCATGGGGCCGACGGATGGCCCGGGAACGGTGCCGCCTGCGGGCGCACGGAAAGGATGGAACATGAGTCACGCACTATTGCACGCCGCCGCCTCCCCCGCGCTGGACGGGCTGCTTGACGCGGTTCGCGGCGGGCAGACCGTCGCCGTCTGCGGCGTTCAGGAGACCCAGGCCACCTTTGTGGCAGCGCGGCTTGCGGCGGATACCGGGCTGCGCACGCTGCTGGTGTGCGCCAATGATCTGCGGGCCGTTCATGCCGGCGAGGATGCCGCTCAACTGCTGGGCAGCGCGTCCGCCTGCCTGCCCGGCGGCGAGATCGACCTGACCCGGGGCGCGTCCAGCCACGAGGCCCTGTGGCGCCGTCTGGAGACCCTGACGCAGGTCAGCGCCGGACATGTGGCGCTGCTGTGCACCTCCATGGACGGCCTGATGCAGCGCATGGGCCAGCCAGAGACCTTCCGGGAGGCCACGGTGTGTCTGGCGCCCGGGAACGTGATCGCCCCCGACGAGCTGGTGCGCCGCCTGACCCGCATGGGCTACGAGCGGGTGAACCTGGTGGAGGGCAAGGGCCAGTTCGCCCTGCGCGGCGACATTCTGGACGTGTACCCGCCGAACCTGTCCGCGGGCGTGCGCATCGAGTTCTTCGACGACGAGGTGGACTCCATCCGCACCCTGGACACCGTGACCCAGCGCAGTCAGGATCAGCTGACCTCCGCGCTGCTGTCCCCGGCAACGGAGGTGCTTCTGCCTCCGGAGGAGGCGGAGGAGGCCGCCCGGCGCATGCGCGGGGTGCTGTCCGCGCTGTCTGATGGGGATGCGCCGGAGGAGCCGCTGCTCTTTGATGACCTGCCGCCCCTGCCCGAGGACGACGATGAGCTGCCCTCCTTCTTTGACGCGCAGGTGGCGCCCAAGGTGCAGAAGAAGGCCCTGTCCGCCAGGCGTCAGGACGAGGTGAGCCGCCGCGTTTCCGCGCTGCAGTCCGATGCCGATCTGGTGGCGCAGGGGCTGCCCTTCCGGCGCATCCGGGCCTGGCTGCCGGTGCTGACGGAGCAGGTGCGGACGCTGCTGGACTGGTACCGGCCGCAGGTGGTGGTGCTGGTGGAGCCCGAGCAGCTGCGGGAGCGGAACCGGGAGCGGCTGGAGGGCTTCCGGCAGGAGCTGACCGCGTCCATGGAGCGCGGCGAGGCCGTGCGGGAGCAGGAGGGGCTGCTGCTGGACTGGGACACGCTGCGGGAGAGCATGGCGAGCCTGCGGCAGGTGGCAGCCTGCGACCTGCTGCGCGGCCTGGCGGGCGTGACGCCCGGAGCGGTGTTCAACCTGAACGGCACGGCCCTCACCGGCTATGCCTCCCAGCTCAAGCCCCTGGCGGAGGACTGCCGCCGCCTCCTGGAGCAGGGCTGCACGGTGGCGCTGCTGTCCGGCGGCGTGGCCCGTGGGCGGCGACTGATGCAGGCGCTGTCCGAGCTGGGCGTGAAGGCCGCGCTCCGGGAGGATGAGGATCACGCCCAGGACGAGCCCCTGCCCCCCGGGCAGGTGACCATCCTGCCCATGACGCTGTCCCATGGCTTCCTCTGGCCCGAGGGGCATCTGGCGGTGGCGACGGACACGGACATCTGGGGCGCGGGCTACCGCAAGTCCAGGGCCAAGCGCAACGCGGGCGAGCGCATCGCCGCCTTCACGGATCTGAAGGTGGGCGACTACGTGGTGCACGAGGATCACGGCGTGGGCATCTATCAGGGCACCACGCGGCTGCAGTCCGACGGCGCCGTGCGGGATTTCCTGCTCATCCAGTACGCCGGCACGGACAAGCTCTATGTGCCCATCGAGCAGCTGCAGCGCGTGCAGCGCTACATCGGCAACCCCAACCAGCCGCCCCGGCTGAACAAAATCGGCGGCACCGAGTGGGCGAAGCAGAAGGGCAAGGTCAAGGAGAGCCTCAAAAAGCTGGCCTTCGATCTGGTGCAGCTCTACGCCCGGCGCAGCCAGCAGAAGGGCTTCGCCTTCTCCCCGGACACGCCCTGGCAGCGGGAGTTCGAGGATCAGTTCCCCTATGAGCTGACCCCCGACCAGGCGCAGAGCGTCAAGGAGATCACCGCGGACATGGAGTCCGACCGGAACATGGATCGCCTGCTCTGCGGCGACGTGGGCTACGGCAAGACGGAGGTCAGCCTCCGCGCGGCCTTCAAGGCGCTCATGGACGGCAAGCAGGTGGCGATTCTGGCCCCCACCACCATTCTGGCCCAGCAGCACTACAACACGGTGGTGAAGCGCTTCGCCGGGTTCCCGGTGCAGGTGGAGGTGCTGTCCCGGTTCCGCACGCCAAAGGAGCAGAAGGATGTGCTCTCCCGGCTGGCGGCGGGCAAGGTGGATCTGCTGGTGGGCACCCACCGCCTGCTGGCAAAGGACGTGAAGTTCAAGGATCTGGGGCTGCTCATCGTGGACGAGGAGCAGCGCTTTGGCGTGGCGCACAAGGAGATCATCAAGAACATGAAGAGCCAGGTGGACGTGCTGACCCTGTCCGCCACGCCCATCCCGCGCACGCTGCACATGTCCATGGTGGGCATCCGGGACATGTCCGTGCTGGAGACCCCGCCAGAGGATCGCATTCCGGTGCAGACCCATGTGGTGGAGTACTCCGACGCGCTCATCCGCGACGCCATCCTCCGGGAGGTCGGGCGCGGCGGACAGGTCTACTTCCTCTACAACCGCGTCCAGTCCATCGAGAAGTTCTACCAGCGGCTCCGGGCGCTGGTGCCCGAGGTGCGCATCGGCGTGGCCCACGGGCAGATGAAGGAGCACGGGCTGGAGGACGTGATGATGGACTTCTACGGCGGCAGCTACGATGTGCTGCTCTGCACCACCATCATCGAGAGCGGTCTGGACGTGCCCACGGCCAACACCCTCATCGTCTACGACGCGGAGCGCTTCGGCCTCAGCCAGCTCTATCAGCTCCGGGGACGGGTGGGCCGCAGCAGCCGTCAGGCCTACGCCTACTTCACCGTCCGCACCGACAAGGCGCTCAGCGAGACCGCACAGCAGCGCCTCGCCGCCATCCGGGAGTTCACCGAGTTCGGCAGCGGCTTCCGCATCGCCATGCGCGACCTGGAAATCCGGGGCGCGGGCAACCTGCTGGGCCCCGAGCAGCACGGTCATCTGGCGACGGTGGGCTACGAGATGTACTGCAAGCTGATGGAGGAGACTCTGGTGGAGACCCAGGGCGGTCAGGTGCAGGATCGCCTGTCCACCCGCGTGGATCTGAAGGTGGACGCCTACCTGCCCGACGACTACATCAGCGATGCTTCCCAGCGCATGGAGATGTACCGCCGCATCGCCGACCTGTCCTCGGACGCGGATCGGGAGGACATCATCGACGAGCTGGTGGATCGCTTCGGCGAGACGCCCAAGGTGGTGGACACCCTGCTGGACGTGAGCCAGCTGCGCTATCTGGCCTGCAGCCTGGGCATCAGCCAGGTCATCCGCAAGGGCGACCGGGTGCTGATGCGCATGGAGGACGCCTATGTGCCCGACCCCATCCGGCTGATGGAGGCCATGCGCCAGACCGACCCCCGCCTGGTGCTCACCCCCACCACGCCCACCAGCATGGTGCTCAAGGGCGTCACCGGCAACGAGATGGCTGTCCTCCGCACCTGCCTGAACGTGCTGGGCACGCTCTGCGAGAAGGTGGCGGCGCTGGAAAAGGCGCAGAAGGAGGCGTGACGTATAAGCCCGCGGCACCCGGCTGATCTGCCGGAACGCCGCGGGCTTTTGGATTGTCTACAGGATCATCATGGCGTCCCCGAAGGAGAAGAAGCGGTAGCGCTTCTCCACCGCGTCCCGGTAGCTCGCCAGCGCGAAGTCACGGCCCATGAAGGTGCTGACCAGCATGAGCAGGGTGCTCTGGGGCAGGTGGAAGTTGGTGATGAGCGCGTCCACGGCCTTGATGCGCACGCCAGGCTTGATGAAGATGGCGGTCTCGCCGCGCCCGGCATGGATGATGCCATCCTCGTCCGCCACGGTCTCGATGGTGCGCACGGAGGTCGTGCCCACGCAGATCAGTCGCCCGCCCCGGGCACGGATGCGGTTCAGCGTGTCGGCGGCCTCGGGCGTCACCTGATAGAACTCGGAGTGCATGACGTGGTGCTCCACGTCCTCCACCGCCACGGGGCGGAACGTGCCCAGGCCCACGTGCAGCAGCACCGGCACGATGGTCACGCCCATGGCCCGGATTTTTTCCAGCAGCTCGGGCGTAAAGTGCAGCCCGGCGGTGGGGGCCGCCGCGGAGCCCTCCTCCTTCGCGTAGACGGTCTGGTAGCGCTCCCGGTCCTGCAGCTTCTCGTGGATGTAGGGCGGCAGGGGCATCTCGCCCAGCCGGTCCAGCAGCTCCTCGAACACGCCCTCGTAGTGGAAGCGGACATGCCGTCCGCCGATCTCCTCGATGCTGTCCAGAATCTCGCAGCGCAGCAGCCCCTCGCCAAAGGAACAGAACGTGCCGGGCTTCAGCCGCTTGCCGGGGCGCACCAGCGCCTCCCAGTCGGTGGCGTTCTCCCGCCGCAGCAGCAGCACCTCCACCGCCGCGCCGGTGCCCTCCTTCACGCCCAGCAGCCGCGCCGGGATGACCCGCGTCTCGTTGATGACCAGCGCGTCGCCGGGGCGCAGGTAGTCGGTCACATCGTAGAAGTGCCGATCCTCCCGGGTTTGGGTGTCCCGGTGCACCACCATCAGCCGGCTGTGATCCCGGGGCTCCATGGGGGTCTGCGCGATGAGCTCCTCGGGGAGCTCATAATCAAAATCAGAGGTTTTCATGCGAATCCGATTCCCTTTCTCGCTTCATGTCAGCGTTGCGGCTTCCCAGGTTCCGGGGGCATGCGTCCCGGCAGCGGTGACAGGAGATCTGCCAGCGCCGCTTCTCCGGATCGTTGCCAAAGGCGTAGTTCCAGCAGGCCTCCTGGGCCATCTCCTGCTTCTCCAGCGCGTGGATGGGGCAGGCCGCCACGCACAGCCCGCAGCCGTCGCACAGGGATGGAAGCAGCGGATCGGGCTCCAGCTCCGCCTCCGTCAGCACCGCGCCCAGCCATACCATGCTGCCAAACTCCGGGGTGATCAGCAGCGAATGCCGCCCGATGCTCCCCAGCCCCGCCGCCTGCGCCGCGTGCTTCAGCGACACGACGGAGCGCCAGCGCCCGGTCTGCCCGTCCCACTCGCTCTCGTTCGTGGGAATGGGCACCGCCAGCAGGCCCGCGTCCTCCAGACGGCAGCACAGCTCCAGGGCCATCATGTCCAGCTTGGGCGTGATGGTGTTGCGGATGCGGGTGTAGGGCACGGGGGACGCGCAGGCCAGCGCGCCCGCCGGAAACCGGCAGGCGAAGGCGATCACCGAGCGGCAGGAGGGCAGCACATCCCGGGGATGATACCCCTTCGGCGCACCGTCAAGGCGCTCCGGCGTCGCGATGCCGCACAGGTCAGCGCCCAGCTCCCGGGCCATCCGCTTGACATCCGCTGCGTTCATTCCGATGCTCCTCCCCTCTCCGCCTCGCCCGGCGGAAGATACCTCACAGCTCCATCTTCATCTGTCCCTCGGTTTCCTGCTGCCCGGGCGCCGCGGGCATGGTGCGCTTCATGTGCGCCCAGGCGGCGGGGGTGCAGACGCGGCCCCGGGGCGTGCGCATGATGAAGCCCAGCTGCATCAGGTAGGGCTCGTAGACGTCCTCGATGGTCACCGCGTCCTCGCCGGTGGTCGCGGCAAGGGTGTCCAGCCCCACCGGGCCGCCGCCGAACTTGTCCATCATGCAGGCCAGCATGGTGCGGTCGGTCTTGTCCAGCCCCAGCTCGTCCACGTCCAGCAGCGTCAGCGCCTCCCGGGCCACCGCCCGGGTGATGACGCCGCCGCCCTTGACCTGCGCGTAGTCCCGGACGCGCTTGAGCATCCGGTTCGCGATGCGGGGTGTGCCCCGGGATCGCCGGGCGATCTCCAGAATGCCGTCCGGCTCGGCCTGCACCTCCAGAATCGCGGCGCTGCGGCTGACGATGCCCGCCAGCTCCTCGGGCTTGTACAGCTCCAGCCGGAACAGGATGCCGAAGCGGTCGCGCAGCGGCGCGGACAGCTGTCCGGCGCGGGTGGTGGCACCCACCAGGGTGAATTTGGGCACCGCCACGCGGATGGAGCGGGCCGTGGGGCCCTTGCCGATCATGATGTCGATGGCGAAGTCCTCCATGGCGGGGTACAGCACCTCCTCCACGGAGCGGGAGAGGCGGTGAATCTCGTCGATGAACAGCACATCGCCCTGATTCAGGTTCGCCAGGATCGACGCCAGATCGCCCGGGCGCTCGATGGCGGGGCCGGAGGTGACCCGGATGTTCTGTCCCATCTCCGCCGCGACAATGGTCGCCAGCGTCGTCTTGCCCAGGCCCGGCGGGCCGTAGAGCAGCATGTGATCCAGCGTGTCATGCCGCGACAGCGCCGCCTGAATGTAGATGTTCAGGCTGTCCTTGACCGGCTCCTGTCCCACGTAGTCCCGCAGGGTGTGGGGGCGCAGGCTGTTCTCCAGCACGCTGTCCTCCGGCTGAAAGCTGCCGGTCATCAGGCGTTCCTCGTCCATGCTCGTCCCCTCCCCTTACATGCCCGCCAGCGCCCGCAGCGCCAGCCGAATCAGCTCGTCGGTCTGCGCCGACTGATCCTTCACCTTCATCAGCGCGTCCCGGGCCTCGGTGCCCGAGTAGCCCAGCGCCATCAGCGCCTCCATGGCATCCGTCACGCTGTCCGACGCCAGCTCCGCCACGGGCACTGCCCCCGGCTTGTCCGGCGCGTTCACGTCGGCCTGGCTGATCTTGTCCTTCAGCTCCAGCGCGATGCGCTGGGCCGTCTTTTTGCCGATGCCCGGCGCACGGCTCAGCGCCGTCACGTCCCCCAGCAGAATCGCCAGATTCAGCTCCCGCAGCGGCATGGCGCCCAGCAGCCCCAGCGCCGTCTTGGCGCCCACGCCGCTCACGCCCGTCAGCGACAGAAACAGGCTCCGCTCCTCCTTCGTCGCGAAGCCGTACAGCTCCATGGCGTCCTCCCGCACCGACAGATAGGTGTAGCAGCGCATGGTCTCGCCCATGGGCGGCGCCGCCTGCAGCGTGTTCATGGAGCAGTTCAGCTGATACCCCACGCCCCCCGCCAGCAGCACCAGCGTCCCGCCGGCCTTCTCGCATACCTGCCCCTCAATAAAAGCGTACACGCGCTCCGCCTCCTTCGTCACTTCATCCGGAACTGCTCCCGGGCCGCCCCCGCCTGACAGTGGGTGATGGCGCAGGCGATGGCATCCGCCGCATCGTCCGGCTGGGGCACCTGCTTCATGCCCAGCAGCAGCTTCACCATCTGCTGCACCTGCTTCTTGTCCGCCTTGCCGTAGCCCGTCACCGCCTGCTTGATCTGCATGGGGGTGTACTCGTAGAGGTTCTCGGTGTACTCCGTCGCGGAGATGATCGCCGCCCCCCGGGCCGCGCCCACCATCAGCGCCGTGGTCACGTTCCGGGCGAAGAACAGCTCCTCGAAGGCCACGTCGTCCGGCTGGTAGATCGTCACCAGATTCCGCACCCCCAGCTGCAGCGTCCGCAGCCGGTGCTGCATGGGCGTGCCCGCCTTGGTCTCCACGCAGCCGTAGTCCACCAGGCGCATCCGGCCGCCCTCCGCCTCCACCACGCCCCAGCCCAGCAGGGCATAGCCGGGGTCAATTCCCAGTACGCGCATTCCCCAATCCCTTTCGCTTCAAACGGGAACAGATGTCCCTGTTTATCATACCATGGAAATCCGTTTTGTCAACTTGTGCCGGCAAAAAACAGCGGCTCCTCCTCAGCTTTCCACCACCAGCTCCACCGGGCAGTGGTCAGAGCCGAAGATCTCCGGATGGATGCAGGCACTGACGAGACGTTCCCGCAGGTCATCGGAGGCGAGGAAGTAGTCGATGCGCCACCCCGCGTTGTTCTCGCGGGCGTGGAACATGTAGCTCCACCAGCTGTAGGCGCCGGTGGCGTCGGGATGGAAGAAGCGGAAGGTGTCGATGAAGCCCGCGTTCAGCAGCTCGTCCAGCTTGCCCCGCTCCTGGGGCGTGAAGCCGGCGTTCTGCTGGTTCGCCTGGGGATTCTTGAGGTCCTCCGGCCTGTGGGCCACGTTCAGGTCGCCGCACAGGATCACGCCCTTGTCCTTCGCCAGCCCTGTCAGGTACGCCCGGAAGTCATCCTCCCAGCGCATCCGGTAGTCCAGCCTCGTCAGCCCCCGCTGCGCATTGGGCGTGTAGCAGTTGACCAGATAGAAGTCCGGCAGCTCCAGGGTGATGACACGCCCCTCATGGTCGTGCTCGTCGATGCCGATGCCGTAGCGCACGCTCAGGGGCTCCTGCCGCAGCAGCACCGCCGTGCCGCTGTAGCCCTTCTTCTCCGCCTGATGCCAGTACTGATGATACCCCGGCATGTCCAGCGTCACCTGCCCCGCCTGGCACTTGGTCTCCTGCAGGCACACCGCGTCCGCATCCAGTGCGCGGATGCTGTCCAGAAAGCCCTTGTCCAGCGCCGCCCGGATGCCGTTTACGTTCCACGAGATGAGCTTCATTCGTATTCCTCCTTCATCCAATCGCCGCCCGCGCCGCTGCGCTCACTCCGCGTCCTGCGCCAGCAGCCCCCGGTACACCGCGATGTCGTACACGCCCTGCGCCATGCCCTCCGCCAGCCACTGCTGATACACCGGCGCGGACAGCAGCACGTCCTCCCGGGCGTTGGTCATGTAGCCCATCTCCACCAGGAAGCAGGGCATGGTGGCCCAGTTGTTGCCAATGTAGCTGTCGGTGCGGCTGATCTTGCCGGTTTTCTCGTCCAGGGGATAACCCACGGCGGTGCGCATGGCATCCAGCAGCTTCTGGCCCATGGTCTCCCACTCCTCCGGGGTGGCGAGCGCCTTGGCATAGTCGCTGTTCCTGGGCATAAAGACCGAGATGCCATACTTGGACGGGGCGCCGGAGCGATAGTCGCAGTGCAGCCGCAGCATGATGTCCGCGCCGCCCTCCGTGGCGATGGCACAGCGGCCCAGATTGCTGATGAAGGGCCCCACCTCGGTGCGGGTCATGACCACCTGTGCGCCCTGCCGGAGCAGCTCGTCCCGGAGCAGGTACGCCACCTCCAGCGTCACGATGTGCTCCAGCCGCATGGTCACGGAGCCCCGCGCCATGCCGCCCTTGCCGGTGGTGGAGCCGGGCAGACCGGGGCCGATGGGCTCGTTGACGTACTCGCCGTTCTCCTGATGGCCCGCGTCAATGCACACCACCACGCCCTTCAGCCGGCCCTCCCCGGTGACCTCGGGCGCCGCCGGAGCCGCCCAGCCCTTCCGGGCCTGCGCCTCGGCATAGGTGGCGTTCGCGGCGCCGGACAGCACCTTCACCGTCACCAGCGTCCGGGCATAGGTCATGGGCAGCGCCAGGTCACCCTCAAAGTGCCCCGCCTCATCCACGGGGTACACATAGAAGGAGCCGCTCTCCTGCCGGGACTTGTAGCTCAGCGTCAGATAGTCCGCGCCCTCGGCGGTGAAGCTGTAGTGCAGCCCCTCCGGCGTCTCCGTCAGCGTCAGGCTCTTGACCTTGGCGCGGCCCGTGCCGGTCGGGGTAACACAGGCCGGATCCTCAGGCAGGGTCGCCGTGCCCGAGGCCAGGGTGCGCTGCGCCAGGCTCTCCACCGTGACCTTCACGCGACCGCCCTTCCCGGACAGGGGAAGGGACAGGGTGCCGGAAAAGTCCCCGTCCGCGTCGTAGAGCGTGAGACAGCCGGTCTCCGCGGGCGCGGTGTATTTGAGCACCACAAAGCATTCCTCGGCATGGAAGGCGTAGTCCACCTGCCCCACGCCCGGGGTCAGGGTCAGCTCCACCGCCGCCCGCGCCCCGCAGGGCACCAGCGCCAGCACCAGCAGCAGCGTCAGCAGCCATTTCTTCATCGTTGAGGCTCCCTTCTCGGCATCGCGCCTCGTCAGTCCGGATAGCGCAGGGTCACGGTCATGCCGTCCTGCGCCGTCTCCGTTTCGGGGAACACCGCCCGGGCCAGAGGCAGGTAGGGCGCCGGGTCGTCAATACAGTTGCTCAGATGGGTCAGCAGCAGCCGCTTCGCGCCGCTCTCCGCCGCCAGCGCCGCCGCCTCCCGGAACAGCATGTGGTGATTCTTCAGGGCCTGCGGCAGCTTGTCGTCATCGCCGTACATACCCTCCAGCACCATCAGGTCGGCCCCGGCTCCCAGCCGGGCGATAGCCTCCACCGGGCGGGTGTCCGTGGCATAGAGCAGCCGGATGCCCCGGCGGGGGCTGCCCGTGACCTGCGCGGGGGCGATGACCCGGCCCGACACCTCCACCGTCTCCCCCGCCTGCAGGTGCCGCCACAGCTTCACCGGCACCTCCAGCGCCCGGGCCCGGGCCGGATCGAACTCCGGCGCCCGGGACAGGCTCAGGCAGTAGCCCAGGCAGGGCATTCCATGGTTCAGCGGGAAGGCGGTGATGTCCAGCCCGATGGCCCCGAAGCGGCTCTCCCCCAGGGGCAGCTCATGGAGCACCAGCGGAAAGGTCAGCGCCGGGGCAATCACGCACAGCGCCTCCACCACCCGCCGCAGCCCGGGTGGGCCGTAGAGATGCAGGGGCTCCAGGCGGTCAGCCTTCGTCATGCTCAGCAGAAAGCCCGGCAGGCCCCCGCAGTGATCGGCATGGTAGTGGGTCAGCAGCAGGGCATCCACGCACTTGAAGCCCCAGCCCAGCTTTCTCAGCTGCACCTGCGTGCCCTCGCCGCAGTCGATGAGCAGGCACCGCCCGCCCACCCGCACGTCCAGGCTGGACAGCGCCCGCTCGGGCAGCGGAATGGCGCCGCCGGTACCCAGGGTACATACATCCATCATGGCTTTGCCTGCTCCTCCAGCCACGCCGTCCAGGTGTCCGGCTGATAGCCCACCGTAACCCGGTTGCCGCAGCGCACGATGGGTGCCTTCAGCAGCCACGGGCACTCCAGCACCGCGGGCAGAAGCAGGCTGTCCCGGTCGTAGTAGCAGGCGGGATGCTCCTTCACCCGCTTGTCCTCCCGGTCGATGAGCGCGGACAGTCCCCCCGCCCGGCTCAGCGCCTGCACCTCCCGCTCACCAAGGCGGTGCTTCTTCAGATCCATGACCTGCACCGTGATCCGGCGCTCCTTGAAGAAGCGCTCGGCCTTCTGCACGTCGAAGTTCTTCTTGCTCACATACAGCTGAATGGTCATGCCTGCCTCCTTACGTCGTCGCCCTCCAGCGGGATGAGGGTGCAGTGACGCTTGTCCAGCACCCGGGAGGCCACGCGCTCGGTGTAGCGCTCCCGCAGCTCCTTCTCGTTCAGGTTGGTGGAGATGACGGTGGAGCGGCCCGCCCGCTGACGCTCCTCCAGCAGGTGGAGCACCTGCACGATGGTCGTGTTCTCCGTCAGGGGCTCGGCGCCCAGGTCGTCCAGCATCAGCACATCGACCTGCAGGGCGTTGTTCATGTCCTCCTCCTGACGGTCGTAATAGGCCGCCCGCGCCGCCTTCAGCATGTTGTAGGCGCTGATGAGCAGCACGCTGCAGTCCTTTTCCAGCAGCACCCGGGCCATGCAGTTCATCAGGTAGGTCTTGCCCAGCCCGCTCTTGCCGATCAGCAGCATGTCGCGGGTCGGCTGATGCGGGTACTCCTCCGCCCAGGTGCGGCACTCGTCCCGCACGATACCCATCATGGTTCGCTGCGTCATCTGCATCTTCGGCAGGTACTTCTCTGGGAAAACGTTCAGGTCGAACCGCTCGAAGGACTGCTCCTCCGCGGTGTTCATCCCCAGCCTGCGATAGAGCTTCTGGTGATAGGCCCTGCGTCTGCACTCGCAGACCGCCTGCCGGGGCTCACGCACGTAGCCGGTATCCTGGCACAGGGGGCACTCATACTGGGGCTCCAGATAGTCCTCGGCATAGCCCGCCTCCTTCAGCGCCTCCATGATGCGCAGGTTGATCTGCTTCATGGCTTCACGCGGATTTTCGACCCGGCTGCCGCTCAGGATGTGCTGCAGATTGCTTGTAATCAGCCCCTCCCGGTCGCTCAGCAGCTTCGCGATCTCCGGGCATTTCCGGCTGACCTCGCGCCTGCGCTCGTCCATTCTCCGGCTGCTACGCTGCTTCTTCTCGGTGTATTCCTGATCAATCTCCCGCTGGATTTCCTGTTGATTCATCATGCTTCCTCGCCTCCATGCGCTGCTTCATCCAATCGGGAATCTCCTCCGAGGGCTCGTACTCCCGTTGCTCATACTGCTGCTCGATGACCACCTTGCCCCGGGCGGGCCGGCCCTGTCCGCCCTGCGGCCGGGCGTGGCTCTCCTGCCAGGCCTTCTCCGCGTCGGCGGCCTGCTGCTCGGTGGTGATGCCCGCCTCCCGGTAGCCCTCCAGCTTTTTGTTCAGCACCGCCATGGGCTTTTCCGCATCGCGGATGAGGCCGCCGGTGAACAGCACCATGGATTCGGTGAAGCCCCATTCCTCCATCCAACGGGTGAGCATGGTTCTGTCGGCGGCGGTGACCCGTCCCCGAAGGCCCCAGCTGTCGTAGAGCCGCCGCAGCAGCGCGTTCTGGCTGTTGAACCGGGCGATGTGCCGCCGCACCTCCTCCTCGGTCTCCAGCCCGCGCTCCTTCCAGCCCGTCAGCAGCGCCATCACATCCGACAGATCGCCGCCGCGCTGCGCGGTCTCCTGCCCCGCCAGCAGGATGATGCCGTCGGGATACAGCCTGCGCATGTCCTCGTACACCGACAGCGTGCCCTCGTTCACCGACAGCCCCCGGATGTTCATGACCGCCAGCAGCTTCTTGAGCGGCTCCATCCGCTTCTGCTCGGCCTCGCGGCGATCCTGCACCTCCCGATCCGTGGACGCCGCCCGGCCCTGCCGCTGCAGCATGCCCCGCAGGATGCCGTCCAGATAGGCGAAGTTGGGCTCGCCCTTGGTGGTCTCCGCGCAGGCGGCCTCGATCGCCTCCGGCGTGTAGCCCCACTCCCGCAGCCACTTGCGGTACAGGTTCATCTCGTCCTCGGAGGGCTGACGGCGCTTGCCCATCCGCCGCAGCAGGCGGCGGCTGCCGTCCCAGACCTGCTTCTCCCGGCCCAGAATCTGCTCCGCGTCCTCGGCGGTGGTGGCCTTCTCCTCCGCCAGCGTCACCGCCAGCTTCTGGGCCGAGGCGATGGAGAAGTTCTTGCCCCGCTGCGCGATCATGTGCTGAATCAGCAGCAGCACCACCTCGGTGGGCAAGCCCAGCTCCTCCACCCACTCGAAGCACAGGCTGATCTCCTTGCCGTGGAGCCGCCGGTCGTTGCCAAAGGCTGCGTACAGCGCCTCGGAGAACGCCTCATAGGCCGGATCCACCGGCGCCGCGCTCCCCATGAGCAGGGACTGGGTGGCGCTGATGTAGCGATAGGCCGGCGGCTGGTCGGACACCCGCCGCACCAGCCCCTTCCGCTCCCAGTGGCGGAAGGACGCCAGCACCGCCTCCTCGGTCATGTTCAGCTCGTGGCTGATCTCGCTGACCGACATGCCCTCCTGCGGAAAGTAGCAGCGCATCAGCCCGTACAGGTAGACCTTGACGTCGTCGCCCTTCGCGGTGGGCATATACTCCAGGATGAACTGGTTGTCCAGCGGCGTCACCCCAAACATCGCGTACTGGTCGTCAAAGCCAAACATTGCCACGGGCGCTTCCTCCTTTGTGGTCGTGCGGTTCATTATACCATATTCCCGATTCGGCGGCAAGGGGAACGGGGCCGGGCCGCTGCGCCAAAAGGCCGCGCCGCCGGGGAATCCCCGGGGCGCAGCCCTTGGAGCAGTGCATCTTCGTTTCCATCAGTTGACCGTGATGCCCGTCATCGCCTTCCAGTACTTCCGGATGGTGTCCTGCATCTGCACGCCGTAGTTGGAGTCGCCGGCGGCGATGCACTCGCTGTACTCCCGCAGGAAGTGGATGCACAGATGTCCGCCGAAGCCGTTGTTGGTGATGGAGCCATACAGGTGCGGATAGTTGTGCATGGCAGCCAGCGTCCAGCGCCCATCGGGGAGCTGCACAAAGACCGGGTGGCAGTCCCAGCTGGTGGAGCCGAAGGAGCGGTTCATGATCTGGGTGTCCTGCCAAGTGGTGGGCTGGGAGTCGGCATGGTGGCCCAGCGAGTAGAGCTTGATGTTCCAGCTGAGCCCGGTCTCCGGGTCGTAGACCAGCACGTTCTGCCCGGACTTGACCGACACCTTCACCTCGTCGTACCACCACAGCAGCTGCACCCCCGAGGGCGCCGCCATCCAGCCCGTGCCCTCGGGCAGGGTCTCCACGGGAGTGGAATAGGGCTTGGCGGTGCTGGCGTAGAGCGCGGACTGGGTCGCGCCATTGGCGATGCCGCTGATCACCAGGCTGTTCCGCTGCTGGAAGGCGACCACGGCGTTGTGGGTGGTGCCGTCGTACTTGCCGTTCAGGGTCACGGGATAGCCCAGCTCCGCGAGGCGGTTCTGCAGCTTCACCAGGTTCTCGTTGCCGCTTGCGGTGTTCACGTCCAGGGTGGTGTAGGAGGTGTCGGGCACCTGCGCGGCGGTGCGGGCGGCATCGGAGTAGAGAATGGACTGGGTCTCGTTGCCCGCGATGCCGTCCACGGTCAGATAGTTGTTGGTCTGGAAGGCCTTGACCGCGCTGACGGTGGCGGTATCATAGCTGCCGGTCACGTTCGCGGAATAGCCCAGCGCCTTCAGCCGCGTCTGGAGCGAGGTAACCGCCTCGCCGCTGGAGCCGGACTTCAGCACCGGATAGCTGGTGGGCGTCTGGACGGGAGCCGCGGTGGGCGTCGCCGTCGGGGCAGGCGCGGGCCGGGCGGAGGCGGAGAACAGGACGGCATAGGTCTTGCTGCCCGCCACGCCGTCCGCATCCAGCCCGTTCTCCTTCTGGAACGCGGTCACAGCGGTGACCGTGGCGGTGCCGTACTCCCCGGTGACGATGGTGGTGTAGTAGCCCAGCTCCGCCAGACGCAGCTGCACCGAGCGCACGTCATCGCCCACATACCCGGAGCGCAGCGTGCGCGTAGGCACGGTGTAGCCCGGCTGCTCGGTGGCACCGGGTGCCGGCGTGGGCGTGGGGGTTACCTGCGGCGCAGCGGTGGCGTTCTCCGGGTTGGGAATGGCATAGGCGGCATACAGCACCGCAAAGGTCTTGCTGCCCGCCACGCCGTCCGCCGTCAGCCCGTTGTAGAGCTGGAAGCGGCGCACCGCCGCCATGGTCGTGGTATCGTAGACGGCGGTGGTGGTGCCGGTGTAGTACCCCAGCTCCGTCAGCCGCAGCTGCACCGAGCGCACATCCTCGCCCGTATAGCCGGAGCGCAGCGTGCGCGTGGGAATCAGATAGCCGCCCGAGGGCGTGGGCGCGGTCGTCGGCACCGCCGTCGGGACGGCTGTCGGCACCGCCGTGGGCGCGGCGGTGGGCGTAGCGGTGCTCCCGCTGCTCAGCAGCACCTCGATGCGCTGCAGCGTCCGGGTGCCGGCCTTGCCGTCCACGGTCAGGCCCTGGGCCTGCTGGAACGCCTTCACCGCCGCGAGGGTGCCGCTGCCAAACACGCCGTCCGCCTTGCCGCAGGCGTAGCCCAGGCTGTTCAGCGCCGACTGCAGCAGCATGACCCGCACGCCCCGGTCACCGGACCGGATGGTGCTGTAGTCCCCGCCGAAGTAGCGGGTCAGATCCCCGCCCGAGGGCGCGGTGGTCGCCGAGGGGGCGTTGGCGGCGCCCGACAGCTGATAGAGCAGCGTCTGGGTCGCGTCCCCCGCCTTGCCGTCCACGGTCAGCCCGTTGGCCTGCTGAAAGGCCCGCACAGCGCTCTCCGTGTTGGGCCCGTACACACCATCCGCGGTGCCCACGCTGTAGCCCAGGGCCTGCAGCGCCTTCTGCAGCGTCTTGACCGCCGTGCTCCGCGAGCCGCTCTGCAGCACCTCCGCGCCCGCCGACCCTGCCGCCAGACACAGCGCCAGCGCCAGTGCCAGCACACGCTTCTGTCCCTTTCCGCTCATTCCGTCATCCCTCCCGGGTTTTCTCCGTGTTGATCCGTATGGATCCTTCGTTTTCATCAGAATCGGCTTCATTATATCAAATCTGTTTCGGTTTGTAAAGTTTTCTTGTGTCTTGTTACAAACTTGCAAGGAAAATGTGTGCCGCGTGTTTCATCCCTTCCCGCTGCGGTGCGGAAAAAACGGAAAAACAAATTCATTTTCCTCTTGACAAACGCGCAAACTGTAGTACAATGGTCTTGCAAGGTCAAAGAAAGTCAAACTCCAAGACCATGCAAAGGAGGCATGACCTATGAACATGAATCAGTTTACGCAGAAGTCCGTGGCCGCGATCCAGCGGGCGCAGGCCCTTGCGATCGAATACGGGCACATGCAGGTGGAGCAGGCGCATCTGGCGCTGGCGCTGCTGGAGGATGAGGGCGGGCTGATCCCGCAGCTGCTGGGCAAGTGCGGCGTGTCGGTGGACAGCCTGCGCGCCTCGGTGCAGGAGGCCATCGGGCGCATCGCCCGGGTGTCCGGCCCCGGCCGCGAGGCGGACAAGGTGTACATCAGCGCCGACCTGGACAGGGCCCTGCAGGAGGCCGAAAGCCGCGCAAAGCAGATGAAGGACGAGTACATCTCCGTGGAGCACGTCTGGATGGGCCTGTGCGCCAGGCCGGACGCCGCCATGAAGAACGCGCTGAAGCAGAGCGGCTATCAGGAGGCATCGTTCCTCAAGGCCCTGTCCGAGGTGCGCGGCGCCACCCGCGTCACCACCGACAGCCCCGAGGAGACCTATGACGCGCTGAAGAAGTATGGTCAGGATCTGGTGGAGCTGGCCCGGCAGCAGAAGCTGGATCCGGTCATCGGACGCGATCAGGAAATCCGGAACGTCATCCGCATCCTGTCCCGCAAGACCAAGAACAACCCGGTGCTCATCGGTGAGCCCGGCGTGGGCAAGACCGCCATCGCCGAGGGGCTGGCCCAGCGAATTGTCCGTGGGGACGTGCCCGACAGCCTGAAGAACCGCACCGTGTTCTCGCTGGATATGGGCAGTCTGATCGCCGGCGCCAAGTTCCGGGGCGAGTTCGAGGAGCGGCTGAAGGCCGTGCTGGCAGAGATCAAAAAGAGCGAGGGCCGCATCATCCTGTTCATCGACGAGCTGCACACCATCGTGGGCGCGGGCAAGGCCGATGGCGCCATGGACGCGGGCAACCTGCTCAAGCCCATGCTGGC
>JAEDKS010000180.1 GCA_016295665.1 Clostridia bacterium | reverse complement strand
CAGCTCCTTCTTGTTGCGGAAGTAGTGGAACAGCAGCGACTTGCTGATGCCCGCCGCGTCGGCAATCTCGCTCATGGGGCTTTTCCGGTAGGAATTCCGTGAGAACACCCGGTAGCCTGCGTTGATGATGGCCTGCTGCTTCTCCTGCGGGAGCGAAAAGAACTTCTCGTTCATGATCTTCCTCCGTAGACCGTACCGGTCAATTTTCATTATACTCCGTTGACCGTTTTTGAGAAGACCCCCCTGCGCAATTTGTGCTGAGGGAATCATCGGTCGCCCGAAATGCTCCGCCGCTGACGGGAACGGAAAAGGCCCCTCCCGCATCATGGGCGGGAAGGGCCTGATCGATAGCAGCGGACTCAGCGGGCGGAGACGGTCACAGCTGCGCCCTGCACGCCGGGTGCGCTCACCTGCAGCCGGATCTCCCCGGGAACCCGCGGTGCTCGGACAATGGCGCAGGCCAGTCCGCCGAAGGTGTCGCGGCAGCAGGAGCGGTACAGGGTCTGGTCATCGGGCCTGCCGTTGTCCATGCCCAGCAGCTCGCCGCCCTCCACATGGACGGTGACGGGCAGGTCATGATCGGGCACCAGCTGGCCCTGGGCGTCCCGGAGGGCGATCTCCAGCTGCACCACATCCCGTCCGTCGGCACGGATTTGCGGGCGGTCAGCCAGTACCTCCAGATGGTCGGGTGCACCGGCAGGGCGCAGCACGGCGCGGGCGATTTCCTGGCCGTTCAGATCCCGCCCAATGGCCACCACCTCGTCCCGGGTGAAGGGAATGTCCCAGCTCAGGTGCAGATCGTTGGTGGTGATGGGGGCGAAGGGCCGGTCGAAGTGCGCCCATTCCCGGGTCATGCCCTGATTGGGGAATTCATAGGCCTTTACGCCGTAGCTGACCCCGCCCACCATCAGCTCCACGGAGGCACAGTTGGTGTAGCAGATCAGCGGATAGATGCTGCCCTGCTTCAGGTTCAGGTTCCGGTGGGGGCAGAGATACAGCACGGGCTCGTCCTTTTTCCACTGGGAGCGGTAGAAATAGTAGCCGTCCTTCTCGAAGCCGCAGGTGTCCATCACGCCTGCGCTGCTGCCCTTGTCCGGCCAGAAGCATTCGCCCAGATAGTCCACGCCCGTCCACATGAAGCTGCCGATCACATGGCGCCGGGTGCGGATGTACTTCCACAGCTTCTCCGCCTTGAGCATCCGGGCATCGTAGCGCTTCGGGCCCCAGACGGTGGCCTCGGCGGACAGATCGTAATCACCCCGGCGGCCGTTGACGGCAATGTCCTCCGTGCCCAGCAGCAACCAGTCGGGATGCTCGTGACGCTCCTCGTCGAAGAAGGTTTCCGTGCGCTCACGCCACCTGTCCACGTAGTTCACGCCCACAATGTCCAGCTCGTTCAGGAAGGCCTCCGTGGCGGGGTAGGGCTCGGCCTTCATCTGGTCGCAGGCCTGGGTGATGGGCCGGGTGGAATCCAGCCCGTGGCACAGCCCCGCCAGCATCCGGGCGTACTTCCAGCCGTCGGGCATGCTCTGCTCCCGCACCTCGTTGCCGATGGACCACAGGACGATGCTGGGGTGGTTGCGGTCACGCTCCACCATGGCCTTCATGTCCTCCGTCGCGCAGGCGTCGAACCATTCCGAGTAGCCCTGGCTGGCGTGGGTGTTGGAGCCGAATTCCTTGCCCTTCATGTGATGCCATTCGTCAAAGGCCTCGTCCATCACCACGAAGCCCAGGGTATCCGCCAGATCCAGCAGCGCGGGATCCGGCGGATTGTGGCTGCAGCGCAGGGCATTGCAGCCCATGGCCTTCAGCTTTTTCAGGCGGCGCTCCCAGACGGCGGGCGGTACCGCCGCGCCCACGCAGCCGCCGTCATGGTGCAGGCACACGCCCTGCATGATGACCTTGCGCCCGTTGAGCAGGAAGCCGTTCTCCGCGTCATAGGCGATTTCCCGCAGGCCGAAGGGAGTCTGCATTTCGTCCAGCAGCCGGCCGTCCTGCATCAGCCGCGTCAGAGCCGTGTACAGCACGGGCGAGTCAATGTCCCAGCGCCGGGGCCGGGCCACCTCCAGCTGCTGATGGGTGGCCAGCTTCGCCACGGGGGCCAGCGCGGCGCAGTCCCGGGCCACAGGTTGGCCGTCCGGGTCGAGGAGGGTGGTTTCCAGCGTCAGACCCGGCTGATCATACGCGCCCAGCACCTCGGCCTGCACACAGACTTTGGCCCGATCCCCGGTGATTTCCGGCACGGTGACGAAGACGCTCCAGGTGCGGAAATGCACGCTGCCCGTGCGCACAAGGTACACATTCCGGGTGATGCCGCTGCCGGTATACCAGCGGGAGCCGGGCTGCTGGCTGTTGTCCACCCGGACGAGCAGCTCGTTTTCGCCCTCACGCAGGGACGATGTGATGTCCAGCTCAAAGCTGGTGTAGCCGTAGACATGCCCGCCCACGTGCTGGCCGTTCAGCCATACGTCGCAGTTCATGAACACGCCGTCAAACAACAGGGCATAGCGGCTGCCTTCCGTCACAACGGCGGAGAAAACCCGCCTGTACCAGCCGATGCCCGTGCGCGCATAGCCGCCCGAGCCGCAGGACGGGGCGCTCTCGTCCACGGGATAATCCACCGACCAGTCGTGGGGCAGCTGCACGGCGCGCCAGGGTACATCGGCTCCGGGAAAGTCGCGGCTGTCCGTGAGGGCGAACTGCCAGTCGAAGCCGAGGAAGGCCTTTTCGCGCAGGCCCGGGTTTTGGAAGAAGTGTTCCATGCATCATTCTCCTTTGTCCCAAGGGGGAGCATGCAGCTCTCCGGGGAATCGTCCCAACGGTCATGGGTGCCTTTGCCCTCATTATACCCCTTCCGCGGGCCAAAGATCAACCGTTTTGTCCATGCGCGTGAGACGCGCATACGGAAACGCCCTCCCCAACCGGCGTATCCGGCAGGGGAGGGCGTTGGGGACTGCGGCGCTTCGGGCGCCTTCCGCAGGAGAGAGGGACGCGCCGGCGTCAGAAGGCCGCGATCTGCTCAGGGGTCATGGCGCGGACGGTGGCTTCGGCCAGACGGACGGTCTGCTCAAAGTCATAGCCGGTGGTGATGCAGTTCATGGAGTGGATGTAGCGCACGGGCACGCCGGCCACCACCACGGGAGTGCCGTCCAGGGCGGTGTTGATGATGGCGCCGTTGTTGCCGCCGCCCTCGCGCACGGAAGCCTGGGCGGGGATGCCCTCGCGCTCCGCCAGATCCAGCACATACCGCTGGTAGCGGGGGGAGCAGATCACCGACACATCCATGAAGCGGAGCATGGGGCCCTTGCGCAGGGCGGTCTGGATGGCATAGGGCTCGGTGAAGGTATCGTCGGCAGGGCAGCCCTCGAACACAATGGCGATGCTGGGGTTGGCATGCTTGACGGACACCATGCAGCCGCGTTCGCCCACCTCCTCCTGGGAGGACAGCACGCCGATCACGTCGCAGGGAAGCTCCACGCCCTCCAGCCGCCGGAGGGTCTCAATCACGGCGGCGCAGCCCACGCGGCAGTCGAAGCCCTTGCCGAAAAGCACGTCATGCTCGGCATCGTAGCGGCAGCGGGTGGCGGGCACGCCGGGCTCGCCGATGCGGATGTGGAACTTGTTCACCGCCTCGTCATAGGAGGTGGCGCCGATGTCGATGACCAGGCTGGAAATCTCCGGCACGCCGCCGTTGGCGCGCTCGGCCGCGGTCATGAAATGCACGGGCTTGGCGGCGATGATGCCGGGAATGTACTCGCCCAGGGCGTTGCGCACCAGCACGTCGGCGGAGGACAGGGCGATGTTGGAGAACCGCCCCAGGGTGACGAAGCGCAGCGTGCCGTTGGGCTTGATGGAGTGGATCATGAAGCCCACCTCGTCGCTGTGGGCGTCCAGCATGATCACGGGCTTGTTGCCGGTGTTTTCCTTGCGGTGGATGTAGAGGTTGCGCATGTGATCCTCTTCAATGACGCCCAACCCGTCGGCCCACTTGCGCGCCACGGCAAGCACATCGTCCTCAAAGCCGGAGGGGCCGAAGGCGTCGGCCAGCTCCATGATCATCTGCATGTTCTTCTCTGATGCAACCATTGGTGATAAGCCTCCTGATGTATGATAGTAACCGGGGAAGGGGAAAAGCCGCGGGCGGGTTCGTGCTTACTCAACCCGGTGGCAGGCGACGAAATGCCCGGGCTTGACCTCGGTGAGCTTGGGCGCTTCCGTTTTGCAGCGCTCGGTGCAGTAGCGGCAGCGGGTGCAGAAGCGGCAGTTGTCCGGCAGGTTGACGGGGCTGGTGACGCTGCCCTCCAGCACAATGCGGCTGCGCTGGCGCTCCACCTGGGGATCGGGCACCGCAATGGCGCTGAGCAGCGCCTGGGTGTAGG
>JAEDKS010000179.1 GCA_016295665.1 Clostridia bacterium | reverse complement strand
CGCGCTTGATGGCCTCGCTCAGCTGACGCTGATGCTTGGCGCAGTTGCCGCTCATACGACGGGGCAGGATCTTGCCGCGCTCGTTGATGTAACGGCGCAGGTGGTTGATGTCCTTATAGTCGATGTACTCGATCTTATCCACACAGAAGCTGCACACCTTCCGGCGGGGACGACGTCCTCCGCGGGGGCGCGGCCTTCTTTCACCACGATCTTCAGACATGAGGTTTTGCCTCCTTTCAAGTCAACTCAAGGCATTGAGCGTAAAAATCAGAACGGCAGTTCATCGGTTTCCACGGCGGTAAAGCCGCTGTTCTGGGCCATGGGTGCGGCGGGCGCGGCAGGCGCATAGGTGCTGCCTGCGGCGGCCTCGGCGTCCCCACGGGAGGACAGGAACTCGACTTCATCTGCAGTCACTTCGAGGGAAACACGGGTCGTTCCGTCATTGGCCTGATAGGTACGGGCGGACAGGGGTCCGGATACGTACACCTTGCGGCCCTTGGCGAGATACTTGGCACAATTCTCTCCCAGAGCACGCCATGCGGTAATGCGGAAGAAATCCGCATCGCCCTGCTGACCGTTCTGCTGATTGCGCATGCCGCGACGGTTGACAGCGATGGTGAAGTCACACACGCTGATGGGGCCATTCGCGCTGTTGACGCTGCGCAGCTCGGGATCGCGGGTCAGGTTGCCGATCAGAATGATCTTGTTCATGCTTTCACCTCTTGTAGACGCTTACTCAGCGTCAGCGGGCGCGGCAGGAGCGGTCTCCACCGGCACCTCAACGACGACAGCCTCCACGGCGGCGGGGGCAGCATCAGCGGCGGGAGCCACAGGAGCAGCCACGGGACGCACGGGACGGGGCTTGACGTTGGAGCGCTTCTCGACCAGCTTCACCACCAGATAGCGGATGACGCCCTCGTAGATCTCCAGGTTACGCTCAAGCTCGCGGGGCAGCTCGGCAGGGGCCTTGAAGGTCACCAGCACATACCAGCCCTCGGTCTTGTAGTTGATGGCATAGGCCAGGCGGCGCTTGCCCCAGGTCTCATCAACCTTTTCCACCTCACCACCGTTGGCAGCGATCAGGGCGGACACCTTCTCGATCAGTTCCTTCCGAGCGGTCTCCTCCAGCGCAGTGTCGATGATGTAGGTCAGTTCGTACCTATTCATTTCCATTCACCTCCTCATGGACGTATGGCGCTGCATCCTTCGTGCAGCGCAAGGATGTGCCAATTACGGATTATAGCAGATGTCCCGGCTGTTTTCAAGGGGTTTCACCGGAAATCTGACGGAAAATTTACGATATTGCAACACAATCCCGGTGGCTGTTACAGCTTTTCCCCTCGGAGCGCTGACTCCACGAGGAAGCCGGCCCTTCTCGCCGCCAGCTCCGCCTTTCTTCTCGCCTCTGCGAGCAGGCGGGCCATCCGTTCGCTGCCCGTCACATCAGGCACCCAGACGCAGGTCTGCTGCTCGTCCACGTGGAAGGTGCCCCAGCCCTCACCGTCCACCTGCACATCCGCGCCGCCGCCCAGCACACAGCGGAAATGCCGGCCTGCCAGGCGGCTGCCCACCTGCATCCGCTTGTCTCCGGCCAGGGCGTTTGTGCACAGAAAGACCAGACCGCTGCCCGGATGCGCCGCATCGCCGGAGCGGGTGAAGCCGATCACATCGGCGTCGTCAAAGTAGTCCCGCTCCTCCCCGTAGGCGTTCAGCCGCCGCAAACGCAGCAGCAGCGGCAGCGCGGACACGGGGCCGAAATCGTTGTGGGGGATGCCCATCAGGTCACCCCAGAACACGCAGGGGTAGCCGAAGGCCCGAAGCAGAATCAGCCCATAGGCCGCGGGCTTGAACCAGCCGCTGACCCAGCTTTCCAGAGCCTGTCCGGGCTGCGTGTCGTGATTGTCCACGAACGTCACCGCCAGATGCGGACGGCAGCCCACCAGCGTTCCGTCAAAGAGATGGGCCATGTCATAGAAGCGGTTGCAGCCCGCCTCCCGGAGATGGAAGTGCAGCGGCACATCGAACAGGCTCATCTGCTCACCAACCGTGTCCAGATAGCCGGTCAGCACGCCGGCATCGTGATGCCAGTACTCGCCCACCGAGAACAGCTCCCGTCCGGTCTTCCGGCGCAGCGCGTCCAGCCATTCCCGGAAGAAGCCCGCGCTGATGTGCTTCACCGCGTCCAGCCGGAAGCCGTCGCAGCCGGTTCGCCGGACGAACCACAGACCCCACCGCTGCAGCTCCTGGCGAACCTGCGGCGCCTGCACGTCCACGTCCAGCCCCATCAGGTAGTCATAGTTGCCATGCTCCCGGTCCACGTCCTCTGCCCAGCGCTTGCCCTGAATGCGATAGAGTCCCCGCTCCTTCCGAAGCGCGTCCCAGTCGGTACCCGTGAAGCAGCTTGCATCCCAGATGAAGTCGCTGTAGCGTCCGCACCTGCCCGGGAAGGTGAGCCGGGTCATCAGACCGGCGGTGCGGACGGGCGCGCTGTCGTCGTTGCGGCGCTCAAAGTCCTCGCAGCATACCGGTACCTGCTCCATCTCATCGCCGCCCATGCGGTGATTCAGCACCACATCCGGCAGCGCCTGCGCCCCCGCACGGTGAATGGCCCGGATGGCCCGCAGGTATTCCGCCGCCGTGCCGTACTTGGTGGCGACGGTGCCCTTCTGGTCAAACTCGCCCAGGTCATACAGATCATAGACACCATAGCCCGCGTCGTTTCTTCCGCCGCTGCCCTTCTCCGCCGGAGGCAGCCAGAGCGCCGTGAAGCCCAGCTCCCGCAGGTGAAAGGCCTCCCGCGCCAGCGTCCGCCACAGCGTGCCGTCCGGCGGCAGATACCACTCAAAGGATTGCAGCATGATCCCGTTTTGCATGCGTTCATTCTCCCCATGCCTGAAAGCAGGCCGTTCGTCCGGGCGTCCTGTGCGCCCGAGCCTATTATACCACAATCCCCGAAATTCACCACCGCCCCTTGCCAAACCGCGCCGCGCCTGCTACAATGCTTCCGGAGGGATCACCATGAACAAGAACGACATCCTGACCCTGCGCTGCGACGCGCTGGGCGCTGACCTGGAGGGCGTGTGCCACGCCGATGGCATGGCTGTCTTTGTGCCCGGCATGCTGCCCGGCGAGGAGACCGACGTGCGGCTTGTGAAACTGCAGAGCCGCTACGCCTTCGGGCGCATGGAAAAGCCGCCCGCTGTCCCTGCGCCCATTCGCCGGGCGGTGGACTGCCCGGTCTATCCGCGCTGCGGCGGCTGCTCCTGCCGCCACATGACCTATGAGGCCACACTGGAGGCCAAGCGGAAGCAGGTCGAGGATTGCTTTGCCCGCATCGGACATATTCAACTGGAGGTACCGCCGGTCATCGGCATGGCACATCCGGCCCACTACCGCAACAAGACGGCGCTGCCTGTGGGCGGCACGGCGGAAGCGCCCGTGCTGGGTTTTTTCGCGCCCCGGAGCCACGCCATCATCCCCGTGGATGCCTGTCTGAATGCCATGGAGCCCTCCGACGTACTGTGCCGGGCACTGCTGGACTGGATGAAGCGCTTCCGCGTCGCGCCCTACCGGGAGGAGACCCACACGGGGCTGGTGCGGCATCTGGTCATCCGGGTGAACCGCCGGCACGAGGCCATGGCGACGATCGTCGTCAACGGCAGCCGTCTGCCGCACGAGCAGGAGCTGGCTGAGGCGCTGCAGCGGGCGGGCGCGGTGTCCGTAATTCTGAACGAAAACCGGGAGCGCACCAACGTCATCCTCGGCAGAAGCTACCGTACCCTCGCTGGCAGCGACACGCTGTCCGATACCCTGTGCGGCCTGTCCTTCCAGCTTTCCCCCGCATCCTTCTTCCAGGTGAATCCCGAGCAGACCGAGCGTCTGTATCAGACCGCACTTGACTTTGCCCAGCTGACCCCGGAGGACAGGCTGTGTGACGTCTACTGCGGCGCGGGCACCATCACGCTGATGATGGCCCGCCACTGCCGCGAGGCCCTGGGCATCGAGATCGTCCCCCAGGCCATCGATAATGCCCGGGAGAACGCCCGTCGCAACGACATCTCCAACGTGGATTTCCGCTGCGGCGCCGCCGAGGAGGTGCTGCCCCGGCTGGTGGACGAGGGCCTGCGTCCGGATGTGATCGTGGTTGATCCGCCCCGGAAGGGTCTGGAGCCCGCCGTCATCGAGGCCATGGCCAAGGCCGCGCCCCGTCGCATCGTCTACGTGAGCTGCAACGTCGCCACCCAGGCCCGCGACGCCGCCCTCCTGCTGACCCACGGTTATCAGGTGGAGAAGGTGCAGCCGGTGGATATGTTCTGCTGGACGGGCGGGGTGGAAACTGTTATGTCATTGGTCCAACAAAAGCCGGATGATATCGTCAAGG
>JAEDKS010000178.1 GCA_016295665.1 Clostridia bacterium | reverse complement strand
CCGCACTATCTGGCAGAGATGGCCGTGCTGGTCTGCGGGAGCCCGGAGGATCATGCGGCCCGCCCGGGCACGCTCTCGGAGGTGCCCCGATCCTGGTTTGAGGGCATGGCGCTCATTCGTCGCCTGTACGAGCTCGGGGCGTTCGCGGACAACGTGACGGCGACCAATGAGTCGATGGCAAGCCAGCTCTTCCGGGACAAGAAGGCCGCCATGCAGATCGACGGGAGCTGGTTTGCCAACAGCATCCCGGAAACCGGCATGAACACCACCATCGTGATGCCCATGCCGGCCTACGCGCCCGAGGCCGACCCGGATGCCTTCATCGGCGGCGTGTCGATGGGCTTCTATCTCACCCGCCGGGCCTGGGAGGACGCGGACCGGCGCGACGCGGCGGTTCAGCTGCTGGCCTGGTTCGCGAAGGAGGAGAATCTTGCGCTGCTGGGCAACAGCCATCTGACGGGCGCCCTGCGGGAGTCCGTCGAGGAGATGCTGTCCCACCGGGAGGCCATGCTCCGCCCCTTCCAGGATGACATGAGCAAGGAGGCCCGCGAGGTGTGGCTGCTGGACTGCGTGTCCGCCGTGGCGGAGGGAACAATGACGGCGGAGGAGTGCTGGACGCGCATCATGCAGCTGCACCCGTTCGAGGACTGACACGACCCCAACAGGGAGGAGGAGACGGGATGTACCGCGTGGTGCTTGTGGATGACGAGCGGCTGATCCTCGAGGGGCTGAGCAAGGTCGTGCCCTGGCAGCGCATGGACTGCACCGTAGCGGGCACGGCATGCGATGGTCGGGAGGGTCTTGCGCTCATCCGCCGTGAAAAGCCGGACATCGTGCTCACGGATATCCGGATGCCCAACATGGACGGGCTGACGATGCTGGCTGCCCTGCACAGCGAATTTCCCCGGATGCAGATGACGGTGCTGACCGCCTACCGGGACTTTGACTACGCGCAGCAGGCGATCAACCTGGGCGTGTGCAGGTATCTGCTCAAGCCCAGCAGGATGGATGAGCTCACCCAGGCCATCGAGGCCATGACGGCGAGGCTGCGCGAGATGCCCCCGGAAAGGAGCAGCGAGGACGCGGAGCCGGAGAGCGGCGAGGCCGGGAGCTTCATCGTCCGCTCGGCGCTGGCGTACATGCGCCAGCATTGTACGGAGCACATCAGCCTGATGGATGTGGCGGACAGCGTCTACGTCAGCCAGTGGCACCTGTCCAAGCTGATCAACCGGCACACGGGTCTGAGCTTCTTTGATCTTCTGGGCAGCATGAGAATCGAACGGGCCAAGGAGCTGCTGGCCGATCCCGCCATGCGGGTACACGCTGTCGCAGAGGCAGTGGGCTACAGCGACGTGGCGCATTTTTCCAAGAGCTTCAAAAAGCTCGTTGGAAAAACGCCCGGTGAGTATCGGGCGTCGCTGCGCACAAAGCCATAAGGGAACCTGCGCCATTATCGTTTGCCATCCCTGTTCTGCCGCGTCATCGCCACCTCCGTGCCGCCCTCAACCACGCCGGAGCCTTTCAGCACATGGGCAATCGTCCTGACGAAGCAGGTCAGATCCATGCCCGGTGTCACCCGCTGGGCATACGCCCCATCATATTTCGCCTTGACATCTATCTCCAGCGCATCGCGTCCGTTCACCTGCGCCCAGCCGGACAGGCCCGGCATCACATCGTTGGCGCCGTACTTCTCACGCTCCGCCACCAGGTCATACTGGTTCCACAGCGCGGGCCGGGGCCCGATGAACGACATATCGCCCCTGAGGATGTTCCAGAGCTGCGGCAGCTCATCCAGCGAGGCTCTCCGCAGCACGTACCCCACCCGCGTGATATACCGCTCGGGATGTTCCAGAAGGTGGGTCGGCATATCGTGGGGCGTTGACAGCTTCATGGTTCTGAACTTGTACAGCCTGAAATGGGTAATCTGCCCATTCCTTTTCCGCCCCACCCGCTTCTGCACAAAGAGGACGGGCCCCGGATCATCCAGCACGATCGCAGCGGCAAGCACCAGAAACAGAGGCACCAGTAGAATCAGACCGCACGCCGACAGCACCACGTCGAGCATGCGCTTGCCAAATGCTTTGTACATCAGGAAGCCTCCGTATTGATCGACAGGTACGATCCTCCCATGGCTACTCGTCCGTCTCCGGCACCTCGTCCAGCGTCACATACTTTGCCTGCACGAAGCCGTGGGTGCCGTCGATGTCCACCTCGCACCAGCCCTTTTCGTTCTCGCCATAGACCACCAGGCGCTCACCGATAATCCACTCGTTCAGGATGGTGCCCTTTCCGTCGCCGGTGGTGCGCACGTTGACCGTGGCCTTGCCCACGGTGCGCCCGTTGTAGCTGAGGGTGCCCGTGCGGGGCGTCTCATACGCGCTGCTCCAGTCGTGGGGATAGAGCTTCAGCGCGTCGGTCAGCACATAGCCCACCGCGCCATTGTAGAGGATTTTGCAGTAGTTCTTGCCCCACTCCGTCACCAGCACGATCCGCCCGTTTTTGCACTTCTTCAGCACATCGCCCTTGCCGCCGGACTGACTGTGCATGGTCGCCGCGCCGGTTCTGGGAGCGTAGATCACCGCCAGGGCGTGCTCCGCCTCCGCCGAGGGCGACCAGGACAGGGCGGCGGTCATCACGGTCTGCTTCTCCCCTTCCAGCACGATGACCGATTCGTACAGTCCCAGGGTGTCGATGGTCACCGGCGTCCCGTCCAGCGTGACCTGCACCGTTTCCACGGGCCGGGGCGTGGCCCGGCTCCCGGAGCCGCCCGAGGACGATCCCCCGGAGGAGGAGCCGCCGCCCGTGGATGAGCTTCCGGAGGAACCGCCGGAGGGCGGGGTGGTCTCCGCAGCGCCCAGCAGCGCCAGCGCGGCACGGATTTCATCGGTGGTCACACCGAAGGCGGATTCCTGGGTCACCAGATAGGTCTGAATGGCATGGACGTCGTTCCGCATGCCGTTGGGCACCCGGTAGGAGCCGTAGGCGCTCCCCTCCGGGAAGGTCAGCACGAAGTAGTTCTTCGACGCGGAGCCCGCCGCCACATAGCCCACCGACGCGCCACCGCTCGTATAGTACACGATCTCCACATAGCTGCTGTCCAGCGGATGGGAGCCCGTCACGTTCACCGGCGTTCCGGCGCTGACGCTGCCCACCGCCACCATGCGGGTCTGGTCGGCGTTGGTGAACACGTCCCGGGTCTCGTCTGGGTTGTAGCTCCACACGTTGCCGCCGTCCGCCCAGTGCAGCTCATAGACCGTCTGACTGGCGTTCATCACATAGAGGCAGTCCTTCTCCGCCGCCATCGCACCCATGGGGAGCGCCAGCAGCACGAGCAGCAGGGGCAGGAGACGCAGCACAGGCTTTTGCATGAAATCCCTCCTTGAATGTTTCAATTATATGTCATTTGTTACAGCTTGTCAACTTGTTCCTTGCAATTTGCCGAGCTTTCCGGAGGGGCCGATGTGATGAAATGCAGATTTTCTTTGGATTCGCCCTTGACATAACATGGATTTTGTCGTACAATAGTCAATGGCATCAATAACTCCGCTGGCCCCGGTAGCTATTGACACAGGCATCCGATATGCGACCATCATGTCAGATGCAACCAACAAGACCGATGATCCGAGGAGGAATTCCCTTGAATACGTTTATGCCGAAGGCTGCCGACATCCAGCGCAAGTGGTATGTCGTGGATGCTGAGGGTCAGGTGTTTGGCCGTGTTGCGAGCCAGGTAGCCAATGTGCTGCGCGGCAAGAACAAGCCCATCTACACCCCGAATGTGGATACCGGTGACTATGTCATCATCATCAACGCCGACAAGATCGTCATGACCGGCAAGAAGCTGGATCAGAAGATCTACTATCATCACAGCGGCTATGTGGGCGGCCTCAAGGAGACCAAGTACCGCAAGCTGCTGGCTGAGAAGCCTGAGTTCGCTCTCCGCCGCGCCGTGGTCGGTATGCTGCCCAAGGGACCCCTGGGCCGTCAGATGGCCCGGAAGCTGAAGGTCTATGCTGGCCCGGACTACGAGCAGACCGCTCAGAAGCCCGAGAAGCTCGAGCTCGTGAAGTAAGCGGAAAGGAGTAATGAATCATGGCGAAGGTTGAGTACAGCGCTGTTGGTCGCCGTAAGAAGGCTGTTGCCCGCGTCCGTCTGGTGCCCGGCGACGGCAAGGTGATCGTCAACAAGCGTGATATTGATAACTACTTTGGTCTGGAGACCCTCAAGATGACCGTTCGTCAGCCCCTGGTGCTGACCTCCACCGGCAACTTCGACGTGCTGGTGAACGTGAACGGCGGTGGCATCTCCGGTCAGGCCGGTGCCATCCGTCACGGCATTTCCCGCGCCCTGTGCAAGGCTGATCCCGAGCTGCGCGGTGCCCTGAAGAAGGCCGGTTTCCTGACCCGCGATCCTCGTATGAAGGAGCGCAAGAAGTACGGCCTGAAGGCTG
>JAEDKS010000017.1 GCA_016295665.1 Clostridia bacterium | reverse complement strand
TAAAATTTTTCTCGAACACCTCCTTATGGGCTTGACTTTTAATAGTTAGTCTTTCTTTTCCGCTCTGCCCGTGGGCTGCGGTGCATGGTCAGCATAGCGCAAAGGCCGGTTGCAGGCCAGCAACCGGCCTTGGAAATTCCGCAACCGACGGGTGCGACGGGCCGAAGGAGCTTATTTTTCCTCGTTTTGCTGGATGTCGAGGCTTCCGGAGCGGAGGAAGCCTCGGACGGTCTGCCCCTGTACGGTGGCCTCCACATAATCCCAGGCGTAGTTGTTGAAGAAGGTGGTCAGGTAGGTGACCCGGGTGCCCTCCGGCAGGGTGGCGATGGGCGCGTAGCACCGGGCGGGGTCGTCGGTGAGCTGGCAGGCGGCGGTGGTGGTGGCGGGGAGGTAGTCGAAGGTCAGCAGGGTGTTCAGCGGCACGGAGCCCCGAATGTCCCCGCTGCTGACGTAGCCCACGCGCACGGAGCCGTTGTTCGTTTCGTACATCACCAGCAGCCAGCCGCTCTCCCAGCCGGCGGCGAACACGTTGCCGTTGGTGGACACGGCGGCCTTGCCGTTGGCACCCCGGTAGCTGCCAGTGGAGGGCGCGGAGTAGACGGGCAGCTGCTGTCCGGTCTTGAGCTGGAGATAGACGAAGCCCTGCAGCGTATCAAAGCCGGTGGAGAAGTAGTCCCACACGGACAGACCGCCGCTGTTCTGGGTGCCAAGGGCGCGCATCTCGGCGCGGACGTCCTTGATGAGCCGCTCGTTGGCCCATTCCACGCTGGTCAGCTGGGGATAGCAGGCCTCCTGGTTGTTGGGGTTGGCGTTGGGGGTGTACCAGGGCATGCAGCGGAAGTAGTAGTCGTACTTCTCCCCCGGAATGAAGTTGTAGCCGTGGCGGGCGAAGAGCTCGTTGAGGATGTAGCCCAGGGACTCATAGTCCCACTGCCAGAGCTCGTCCCGGGTCAGCTCGCGGGTATCGCTGTCGGGAATCAGGTAGGAGCGCTCGCCCAGCGCGGCGGCGGGCAGCAGGCAGAGCAGGAGCAGCAGGGACAGCACGCGGAGGATGCTTCGTTTCATCATCAGGGAACCTCCTTTGACATCGGGACAGGAAAAGGGAACGAAAGGGAGATGGGAACAGCATACCCCATTCCGCGCCGGCTGTCAACCCCCGCTTTGCGCCCGGGGGCGGGCGCGGGGCAGGAATTTCCATGGGAAACCCCGCTCCAGCCGCTTGCGCAAGCGGCGCGCAGGGGCTATAATAGAAAGGAACGCGAAGGAGGTGCCGCCCATGGCGCTGGGCATTGTGCTGGTCAACCCGGAGATTCCGCAGAACACGGGCAATATCGCCCGCACCTGCGCCGCCACCGGCGCGGAGCTGCATCTGATCGAGCCGCTGGGGTTCTCCCTGTCGGACCGCTATCTGAAGCGGGCGGGACTGGACTACTGGCATCTGATGACCTACCGCACCTGGCCGTCGATGGAGGCGTTTCTGGCGGCGCATCCCAGGGCAAGGCTGCACCTGGCCTCCACCAAGGCACCCCGGGGCTACACGGAGGCCGTGTATCAGGACGGGGACTTTCTGGTGTTCGGCTGCGAGACGCGGGGACTGCCGGAGAACCTGCTGGAGAGGTGCTACGATCGCTGCATCCGCATTCCCATGCGCCCGGAGGCCCGCAGTCTGAATCTGTCCAACTCCGTGGCGGTGGTGCTCTATGAGGCGCTGCGGCAGCTAAATTTCCCGGGCCTGTGTGCCGAGGGGCACCTGACGGGGCGCGAGGAAGCTGACGCGCCCTGGCTGGACTACGTTTGACAGGAGACAAGACCATGGCCTATTTTGCGAATCAGGACGACAACGAGCAGCATGAGCGCAAGTTCCTGCACCCGGTGGAGGACGACGATCCCTACAACGAGCTGGACAACGACGAGCTGCCGCAGGATTACGACGGCCCCATGACCTACGAGGAGGAGCAGGAGGAGCGCCGCCGGGGCACCTTCCGGGTGATCGCGGGCGTGGGGGACTTTCTGGGCGTGATCGCGGGCACGGCGCTGATTCTCGTGCTGCTTGCCGTGCTCATCAGCCTGGTGAACTGGGTCTGCTCGGACATGGTTCAGTCCTTTGACCTGCTGCAGATGCGCATGTAACCCCGCGAGGGCGACGAAAGAGGGCATTGGATGGCACAGACGGACATGACCCGGGGTCCCATCGGTCCGGCGCTGCTGCGCTATGCCGTGCCGCTGATGCTGGGCAATCTGTTTCAGCTGACCTACAACCTGGTGGACGCGGTCATCGCGGGCCGCTTCATCGGGCAGGAGGCGCTGGCGGCGGAGGGGATTGCCGGACCGGTAATGAATCTGCTCATCCTGTTCATCTCGGGGCTGAGCCTGGGCGCGGGGGTGCTGATGAGCGGCTTCTTCGGCGCCGGGGAGGAGGCGCTGCTGCGGCGGGAGCTCTCCACCGTGCTGCTGTTCGGCGCGGGCTTCTCGGTGGCGGTGACGGTGCCGGGCATCCTGTGCGCCGGGCCGCTGCTGCGTCTGCTGCAGGCGCCGGAGGAGCTGATGGAGATAACCGGCAGCTACCTGCGCATCATCTTTCTGGGGATTCCCTTCACCTGGTTTTACAACGCGCTGGCCTCCGCCCTCAAAAGCGTGGGGGATGCCAGGACGCCCCTGCGCTTCCTGGTGTGCTCCTCGGTGCTGAACGCGGCGCTGGATCTGGTGCTGATTGGCGGGCTGGGCTTTGGCATCCGCTGCTCGGCGCTGACCACGGTGGCGGCGGAGGCGGTGTCTGCAGGTCTGGCCTGGCACCACATCCGGCGCCGGGTGCCGCTGCTCTCGCCCGGGCGCGGCGAGTGGCGCATCGACGGGCCGCTGCTGGGCCGGACGCTGCGCTACGGCACCGTCACGGCGCTGCAGCAGGCGGTGCAGCCGGTGGGAAAGCTGCTCATCCAGGGCTGCGTGAACGGGCTGGGCATGGAGGTTATCGCGGCCTGGAACGCGGTGACGCGGGTGGATGACTTCGCCTTTGCCCCGGAGCAGAGCATCGCCCACGGCATCACCACCTTCGTGGCACAGAACCGGGGCCGTGCCCGGGCGGAGCGGGACTTCGACCGGGAGCGGATTCACCGGGGCTTCCGCACGGGGCTGGCGCTGGAGGCGGGCTACTGGGCGCTGCTGTGCGCGGCGGTGCTGCTGCTCCGGGGCCCGGTGCTGTCGCTGTTCACCGCGACGGAGGACGCGGCGCTGGCGGACATCGGCGGGGACTATCTGGGACTCATGGCCCTTTTCTATCTGCTGCCCGCCATGACCAACGGGGTGCAGGGATATTTCCGGGGCTGCGGGCGGATGCGGGTCACCCTGGCGGCGACGCTGATTCAGACGGTGCTGCGGGTGGTGTTCACCTTTCTGCTGGCCCCGGGCCTGGGGCTTCGCGGCATCGCCTGCGCCTGTGCCATCGGCTGGAGCGTCATGCTGCTCTGGGAGGTACCGCTGTACCTGCGCAGCCGCCGGAGCGGGCGGGACGAATGATCTGCTGCAAAGGAGGCATGAACCGTGCCGGAGATCACTTGGGAGCTGTTTGACAGTCAGGTGGCGGCCTGCGGGATGTGCGGCCTGTATCAGGGCATCCACCACAAGGTGCCGGGACAGGGGGACATCCATGCGCCGCTGATGCTCATCGGCGAGGGCCCCGGTCAGGTGGAGGACGAGGAGGGGCTGGCGTTTGTCGGCCCGGCGGGGCAGCTGCTGACGCGGATGCTCCTCGCCATCGGTCTGCCCCGGGATCGGGTGTACATCTGCAACATCGTCAAGTGTCGCCCGCCTCACAACCGGGTGCCCACGGAGGAGGAGGCAGCGGCCTGCATGCTGCACCTGCGGATGCAGGTGGCGCTGGTGCGCCCCCGGGTCATCGTGCTGCTGGGCTCCACGGCGGCGAAGAACACCCTGGGCCCAGAGATTCGCATCACCCGCGACCGGGGGCAGTGGTTCGAGCGCAAGGGCGTCTGGATGATGCCCACCTTCCACCCCTCGGCGCTGCTGCGGGATCCGGACAAGAAGCGGGAGGCCTGGGAGGATATGCAGCGGCTCCGGGACAAGCTGATGGAGCTGCACCTCTATGACGATCTCTACGGCACGGGGAGCTGACCTCTCCGTGCCGCATAGCCGCCCGCAGGGGCGGGCAAGCTGAATCCGCAGGGAAAGGCGGTCTGTAATCATGGAAAAGTATCGTCAGCGCTGCCGGGACTTCTTCTCGGGGCTGTGGCCTGCGGAGGAGAAGGTGCTGGTGTTCGGGGAGGGGCAGAGCGACCATCCGCCGGTGATGCTCATCGGCGAGGCCCCCGGGGAGCAGGAGACGCTGCAGCGCCGCCCCTTCGTGGGCAAGGCGGGCAAGAATCTGGATGGCTTTCTGGAGGCAGTGGCGCTCCGCCGGGAGGAGATCTACATCAGCAACGTGGTGAAGGTCAGGCCCACAAAGGTCAGCGCCCGGGGTAGCGTGTCGAACCGACCCCCGAACCGGGAGGAGCTGGCGCTGTTCACCCCCTGGCTCCGGGAGGAGATTCTGCTGGTGCAGCCCCGGCTGCTGGTCACCCTGGGCAACACGGCGCTCCACGCGCTCCTGGGGGACGGCGTGACCATCGGGCAGCTGCACGGGCAGACGCAGCAGGCGACGGTGCGCTTCTCCGGCAGCGAGGGCACCTTTGCGCTGTTTCCGCTGTACCACCCGGCCTCCATCATCTACAACCGGGCGCTGCAGGCCGTCTATGAGGAGGATCTGCGGGCGCTGCGGGGCGTGCTGGACGCGGGAGGACGGTAAAAACGAGCGCACCGCCTGTCTCCTGAGGGGAGACGGGCGCTTTTTCTCCATACGGGGAACAGGGAAATCCCGTCGTGTCACGGTCTGGCGGCACGGCTTTTTGCTGACGGCTCCATCTTTTTTCCGATACGCCGCAGGGCCGGGCACATTCCCGGTTGAAGAAAGCGCGGGGATGGTATATACTGTAACAAAGCCTGCGGAGCAAAAGAGAAACGGAAGGAGAGAGATGGATGGAGCATGAGAAATTCCATTATGCGTCGCTGCGGGAGGTGGCAGACCGCGCTGCCGCACTGAACGCCTTCGTTCCCCTGAAGGAGGATCTTTCCGCGCTGTACCGGCCCCTTGCGGTGGGCAGGCTCCGTGCGGAGAACCGCATCGCCTTTCAGCCCATGGAGGGCACCGACGGCACGGAGGAGGGCGCGCCGGGGGCGTTGACCTGCCGCCGCTACCGCCGCTTTGCCGAGGCGGGGCCGGGGCTGATCTGGTTCGAGGCAGTGGCTACCGTGCCGGAGGGCCGGGCCAGCGCCCATCAGCTATACCTGACTGAGCAGAATGTGGACGATTTCAAACGTTTGACGGACGACATTCGCGAGACCTCCCTGCGGGTGAACGGCTACGCGCCCATCCTCATCATGCAGGCCACCCACAGCGGCAGGTATGCCAAGCCCCACGGCACACCGGCGCCGCTCATCGCCTATCACTGCCCGCCGCTGGAGCCAACGCCCCTGCCCGATGCCTGCGTGGTCTCCGACGACGATCTGCGCCGCCTTGAGGAAGCCTATGAGACCACGGCGCGTCTCTGTCAGCGGGCGGGCTTTGACGGCATGGACGTGAAATGCTGCCACCGCTACCTGGCCTGTGAGCTGCTCAGCGCCTACACCCGCCCCGGGGCCTACGGCGGCAGCTTCGAGAACCGCACCCGCTTCCTGAAGAACTGCTACCGCGCCGCCCGGGCCGGTCTGGCGGACGGGCGCTTCTTCCTCACCTCCCGGCTCAACGCCTACGACGGCTTTGCCTACCCCTACGGCTTCGGCGTGCGGGAGGGGGAGGGAATTGAGCCGGACATGACCGAGGCCATCCGGCTTATTCGCGAGCTGAAGGACGAGTTCGGGATTCCCCTCATCAACATCACCATGGGCAATCCCTACAAAAACCCCCACGTGAACCGCCCCTACGACCATGGCAACTATGTGCCGGACGAGCATCCGCTGGAGGGCGTCGGGCGCATCATGCGGGGCGTGAGCGAGATTCAGCATGCCGTCGATGTGCCCGTGCTGGGCAGCGCCTTCTCCTATCTGCGGCAGTTTGCCCCGAACCTGGCGGCCGGCATGGTGGCGGGCGGTCATGCGGCGCTGTGCGGCTTCGGGCGCCTGGCCTTTGCCGACCCGGGCTTTGTGCGGGAGGCGCGGGAGCGGGGCTGCCTTGACCCGCAGCGGGTCTGCGTGACCTGCGGCGGCTGCGCGGCGCTGCTGCGTGCCGGCACCCCGGCGGGGTGCGTGGTGCGGGACAGGGAGGTGTACAGGCTGTGAAAACGGCGCTGGTAACGGGCTCCAGCCGTGGCATCGGTCGCGGCATCGCGGACCTGCTCCGGGAGAGCGGCTTTTCGGTGGTGTACTCCGGCACACGGCCCGAACGCCCCGCCGACCTGCCGGAGGACTGCGACTACTTCCCCTGCGATGTGTCCGACGCGGCCCAGCGCAGGGCCGTCCTGCGGCACGTTTCGGACACCCGGGGCCGCCTTGATCTGCTGGTGAACAACGCGGGCGTGGCGCCCCTGGAACGCAGGGATCTGCTGGACATGGACGAGGCGAGCTTCGACCGGGTCATCGGCATCAACCTGAAGGGCACGCTGTTCATGTGTCAGGCCGCGGCCCGGCTCATGTTGGACGGGCTGCAGGCGGGGCTTACGGACTATCATCCCCGCATCGTCAACATCGGCAGCATCTCGGCCTATACCTCCAGCACCTCCCGGGGTGAGTACTGCATCAGCAAGGCGGGGGTCGGCATGGTGACGAAGCTCTTTGCCGACCGGCTTGCCGATGCGGGCATCCCGGTGTTCGAGGTGCGCCCCGGCATCATCGACACGGACATGACCCGGGTGGTGCATGAGAAGTACGAGCGGCTCATCGCGGAGGGCCTGCTGCCCATCCGGCGCTTCGGTCAGCCGGAGGACGTGGCGAGGATGGTGCTGGCCTGCGCCTCCGGACTGCTGGACTACGCCGCCGGACAGGTGCTGGACGCGGACGGCGGCTTTGCGCTCAGGAGGCTGTGACCATGAAGGAACGCATCATCCGCACGGTGGTCATCGGCTCGGGCTGCGCGGGGCTGAACGCGGCGGACACGCTTTCGGCCCTGGGTGAGCGCGACCTGGCGCTGGTGACGGACAACCTGCTGGGCGGCACCTCCCGCAACACGGGCAGCGACAAGCAGACCTACTACAAGCTGTCCCTCGCCGGTGACGACCCGGACAGCGTGGGCGACATGGCGCGGACGCTCCACCGCAGCGACGTGCATGGCGACATCGCCCTGTGCGAGGCCGCGAACTCCGCCCGGTGCTTCCTCAAGCTGGCGGCGCTGGGCGTGCCGTTCCCCACGAACGGATACGGCGAGTATGTGGGCTACCGGACGGATCATGATACCCGCCGGCGCGCCTCCTCCGCGGGGCCGCTGACCAGCCGCTTCATGACCGAGGCGCTGGAGCATTCCGTCAAGAACCGGGGCGTGGAAATCCTTGACCACACGTTGGTCGTGCGCATCCTCACGGATGCGGACGGCGTGACCGGCCTTGTGTGTCTGGACACCCGGGCCATGGAGTGGCTGCACATCCGCTGCGCCCATGCGGTGCTGTGCACCGGTGGCCCGGCGCTGCTGTACCGCGGTAGCGTGTATCCCGCCGGTCAGTGCGGCATGAGCGGCATGGCCTTTGAGGCCGGGGCGGCGGGCGCGAATCTGGACTGCTGGCAGTACGGGCTGGCGTCGGTGGGGTTCCGCTGGAACGTGTCCGGCAGCTATCAGCAGGCGCTGCCCCGCTATGTGTCCGTGGACGAGAACGGCGTGGAGCGCGAGTTCCTCTCCGAGGCGCTGGGCCCGGTGGAGGCCATGAACATGGTGTTCCTCAAGGGCTACCAGTGGCCCTTTGACCCCCGGAAGGCGGAGGGGTCCTCCCGGGTGGACATCCTTGTCAAGGCCGAGGAGGACAGGGGCCGCCGGGTGTACATGGACTACCTGCACAACCCGGCGGGCTATGACCTGGCCCTGCTGTCGGAGGAAGCGCGTCAGTATCTGCTCAGCTGCGGCGCGGACGGAGCGACGCCCATCGAGCGCCTGCGGGCCATCAACGCCCCGGCCATCGGACTGTACCGCAGCCACGGCATCGACATCGGGCGGGAGATGCTGGAGGTTCGCGTGTGTGCCCAGCACCACAACGGCGGCATCGCGGTGGACGCGGACTGGCACACGGATGTGCCCGGTCTGTACGCCTGCGGCGAGGCGGCGGGCACCTTCGGCAGATACCGTCCCGGGGGCACGGCGCTGAACAGCACGCAGGTAGGCTCCCTGCGAGCGGCGGAGCACATCGCCCGCCGGAGCACGCGGCAGGTGCGGGACACCCGCACGGAGGCACAGCCGCCCCTGGTGCCCGCAGGGGATGCGGCGGCGATTCTGCGGAAGCTGCAGGGGGACATGACCCGCTGCGCCGCCTTTCAGCGGGACGCGGCAGGCATGCGCGGCATGCTGGAGGAAATCGGCGGTCATCTGGGCCGCCTGATGCCGCCCGACCTGCGCGACCCGCAGCTGACGGTGCGGCTCCGGTTGCGCGACATGCTGCTGACCCAGCGGGAGGTGCTCAGCGCCATGCTGTTCAGTCTGGAAAACGACACGGAGGAGGGCGTGCTGATGACCCGCTCCGGCGTGAGCCGGCGCGTGCCCGCACGGCCCCTGCCGGAGCGCGACCTGTGGTTCGAGCGGGTGTGGCAGGCGTACCGCGCCCGAGCGGAGCGGACAACATGAGGAAGGCAGTCTGAAGAAGAAAGCAACAGGAAAGGGGAAACAGAGATGAGCAGCATACCGCGTCCCGAATATCCGCGCCCCCAGTTTGTCCGTGAGGGCTGGATGAACCTGAACGGCGCGTGGCAGTTTGAGATCGACAACGGATGCTCCGGCGAGGAGCGGGGGCTTGTGGAAAGGCAGACCCTGTCCGGACGCATCATGGTGCCCTTCTGCCCGGAGAGCCGGCTGAGCGGCGTCGATCACACCGACTTCATGAACTGCGTGTGGTACAAGCGCACCTTCTCCCTGCCGGAGGAGGCCGCCGCCAGGCGCGTGCTGCTCCATTTCGGCGCGGCGGATTACCGCACCCGGGTGTGGGTCAACGGGCGGTACATCGGCTGTCACGAGGGCGGATACACCTCGTTCGCGATGGAGATCACGGACGCGCTGGTGCCGGGCGAGAACCTGCTGACGGTGTCGTGCGAGGATCACGGGCGTGATGGCATGCAGCCGGGCGGCAAGCAGAGCCGCCAGTACCACAGCCACGGCTGCGTCTATACCCGCACCACGGGCATCTGGCAGACCGTCTGGCTGGAATGGGTTCATCCCGTCTACATCCATCAGGCGTGGATCACGCCGGACGCGGCAAACGGCAGCATCCACTTCCGGATCTGGACGGACGGCGCCCACGGAAGCACACTGACCGTTCGAACCTCCTTTGCGGGGCGGCCCACCGGCGAGGCGCGGGTGCGGTGCAACCCCGGCTTCGCGGAGGCCGTGGTGCACCTGAGCGAGATCCGGCTCTGGGGGCCGGGGCATCCCGACCTGTATGACATGACGATGATTCTGACCGCACCGGATGGCGCGGAGGATGTCGTGACGGGCTATTTTGGCCTTCGCAGCCTCGGCTTTGACGGCATGCGGTTCCTGCTGAACGGCAAGCCTGTATTCCAGCGGCTGGTGCTGGATCAGGGCTTCTATCCGGATGGCATCTGCACGGCTCCGACCGACGAGGCGCTGAAGCGGGACATCGAGCTTGCCATGCAGATGGGCTTCAACGGTGCGCGGCTGCATCAGAAGGTGTTCGAGGCGAGGTACCTGTACTGGGCTGACCATCTGGGCTACCTGTGCTGGGGTGAGATGGGGAACTGGGGGCTGAACCACTGCGAGGCCGGGGCGCTCATCCCCATGGGCCGGGAATGGATGGAGGCGGTTTCCCGAGACTACAGCGCCCCCTCGATCATCGGCTGGTGTCCCTTCAACGAGACCTGGGATCAGGACGGGCGCAGGCAGAACGACGAGGTGATCCGCATGGTCTACCGCATGACGAAGGCGATGGATCCCACGCGGCCCTGCATTGATACCAGCGGCAACTTCCATGTGGAGAGCGATATCCACGACGTGCATGACTACGAGCAGGACGTGGAGGAATGGAAGCGCCGCTACGGCAGGGGCACCGCGCCGATCTACGAGCGCTTCCCGGAGCGCCAGCGCCGCCGGGCGGGTCAGCCTGTTTTCGTCAGCGAGTACGGCGGCATACGATGGACGACGCAGGACGGCTGGGGCTACGGCAAGGGCCCCGAGTCGGAGGCGGAATTCCTGGAGCGCTACAGGGGCCTGACGGATGTGCTTCTGGACAATCCCGACCACTTCGGGCTGTGCTACACGCAGCTGACGGACGTTGAGCAGGAGCAGAACGGCCTGTACACCTATGACCGGAGGCCCAAATTCCCGCCGGAGGTCATGTATCCGATCATGGCCCGCAGGGCGGCGTGCGAAACAGAGGATGAGCCGGAGGGGGCGGGCGGGGAAAAACTTCCATGCTCGTGACCTTCTGCGGGTCATAGCCCCTTGACAAACCGGACGCGGGGCATTATCATATGAACGGTGATTCAATTCTGGTCAGGGATACCGGATCAGAGCATGCTGCAAGCATCCCAATGGCTGCCTTCGGGCAGCCAATTCCAGATCTTGATGTTAGTTGGAACTAACCACAAACAAAAGCCGCATAAGTCGCGGCGGCAGCTTCTTTGACGGCGTGCTCCCCAGGCCACGCTCTCCGGCAAGCCGGACAGAAAGGGAAAACACAAGGAGGGCACCATGGAAAAGATTCACATTGAACGCAATACCGTGCAGGAGACGCTGGTCATTCCCCTGTACGCCCGGGTGCTCTGCACAAGGGCATACCCCGGCCTGTTCCGGGATGAGAGGGCGGAGGAACTGATGGCGCGGCTGGAATATGACTTCGGAGCGCTGGAACGGAAATCCAACGGGCTGATGTATCGCTTTGGCGCCCTGGAAACTGCCATGCGGCAGCTTGATCTGAGCTGGGAGGTGCGGGACTACCTGAAAACCCACCCGGAGGCCGCCGTGATCAACCTCGGCTGCGGTCTGGACTTGACCGGAGAGAACTGCGACAACGGTCGGTGCAGCATCTACAATCTGGATTTCCCTGACGTGATCGCCCTCCGGGAAAGGCTTTTGCCGGGCGGGGCGCGCATCCGGAACAGGGCCGTGGATTTGAATGATACAGGCTGGTTTGATGAAATTGACACCAGCGGCGGGGCGGTGCTCTTTGCCGCCGGGGTATTCTACTATTTCCAGACTGAACAGGTGAAGACGTTGCTTACCCGGATGGCAGAGCACTTTTGCCGGTGGACGGCTGGTGTTTGATACGGCTGGAAGGAAAGCGGTGCGGCTGATGATGAAAACCTGGGTGAAATCCGCCGGGATCACCGATGTCAATGCCTGCTTCTGCGTCGAGGATTTGAACCGGGAGCTGAAAGCATGGCTGCCGAACGCAGCCGTTTCCGCCCGGGGGTATATGCTGGGCTATCATGACCTGAACGACACGGCGGTCAGCGGCCTTTTCCGGCTGCTCTCCCGGCTGGGGGATGACCTGATGAAGATGCGGATCGTGCGCATTGATTTTGCGGACGCGGCGGGAGAACAAAGGGCTGCCGATTGAAAGGCCGGCGAACCGGGGGATGAAGGAGGAGAAAGGCGATGAAATGCTATGCGTTGGGGCAAACGGGGCGCCTGGTTCTTCGGCTGTTCCCTGGAACCTGCTGTCCCTGGCAGGCCAATCCCGGAGCATTTTCTGGCCTGGCCGCTGCTGGTAGCTCCGCTGGTTTCGCTCGTTCAGGCCGGGCTGGGCGTGCTCCTGGGATAATTTGGAGGAGGAGAGGAACATGAGGATTCTGGTGTATGGCGCGGGCGTGCTGGGCGGCAATCTGGCCCGCAATCTCTTTTGTGCCGGGCGGGATGTCACGCTGCTGGCCCGGGGCGCATGGGCGGAGACGATCCGGAGGAAGGGACTGGTCGTGAAGAACTGGCCCCGTCCGGGGGCATCCGTCTGCCATCTGCCGGTGGTCACCGGGCTGGAGCCGGAGGACACCTATGACGTGATCCTTGTGGTTCTGCGCTATACGCAGCTGGACGACGTGCTGGAGACGCTCCGGGCCAATCGGACGAGGAACATCGTTTTTGTGGGCAACAACGTCCGGGCAAGGCAGCTTGCCGAACAGTTCCCGGGGAAGCAGGTGATGTTTGCCTTCGCGCTGTCGGCGGGGCACCGGGAGGCGGACAGGATTGTGGGGATAGATCTGAAGAAGATCACCATCGGTCAGCTGAAAGACGCGCCATCCAACGAGCGCCTGATTCATCAGCTGTTCAACGGCAGCGGCTACCGGGTGGTGTACGAGCCGAACATGGAGGACTACCTGCTCTGCCACGCGGCCTTCGTGCTGCCGGCGGCCTTTGCCTGCTACCGGGCCGACGGTGACCTGCGCAGGCTGACGGGGGACAGGGCCTACCTGCATCAGCTGATTGACGCCTGCGTGGAGGGGTACCGGGCCATCGAGAAGGCCGGGCACGACATCCTGCCAAAGGCGGACAGGAACTACGAGAGCTCCTCCTACCGGCGCACCTGCTATCTTTTCTTCAAGCTGATGTGCGCAACGCCGCTGGGGAAGATCTGCGCCAGCGATCATGCCATGAACGCTGCAGACGAGATGAGCGCGCTGAACAGGGATTTGAAGCAGTTCTTCGACGAGGCGGGGGCGGAATACCCCGTTTGGAGGGCTGTGGAGCAGGGCGCAGCGAGGTATCTGACATGAGAAAAGGGGCTGTTGCAGATGTTCTGCCTCTGCAACAGCTCCTTCCGGGCTAATGCCCGCGGTGCCTGGCCTTCTTCCGCTCCTGGCGAAGCTGAAACTGCCGCTCCTGTTCCTGTGCGCGCTGTTCCCGGGCATGCTGCTGACGGAGAAGCTGATGCGCTTCCCGGGCCAGCTGCAGCGCCTGCTGGGCTCTGGTGCCCACGCCTGCCGTCCGGAAGCGGGCGGCTTCGCGCAGTCTGCGCTTGGGATTGGCTGCCGCAGGCTCCGCTTTGGCTCCCTCCACGCAGGGAGAGAACGTCAGCGAAGCGTAGTGCTCCTGCAGCCAGGAGAGCAGCTCCGGGCCGGTGGGCTCCGCGCCGAATACCACCCGGGCTGCCGAGAGACGGGTGCCCTCCTGCCGCTCGAACAGACCGACATAGAAGGGCGACTCAAAGAAAACCGTGAGTGTGATACGCACACCGCACACCTCCTCCTGTTTGTCGGCCCCTGACAGGCGCGGCGGACGACCCCAGGAGGGGAGGGCTACTGACAGCCGGGAAACGGCTGCGCACGGACTACCAACCGGCATGTGTTTTCCCGCGCCGGGCTGACATGTGCATGATACCACAAAAAGGGAAAAGCCGCAAGACGGGGGCTGCTATGCCCGGGTGCTGCGGCTCTCCCTGTCGCGTGCGGGTTACTTCACCTGCCGCAGCAGCGCGTGCAGGTGGTCGCGCCAGGCAACCCATTCCGGCTCGTACTGCCTGTAGAGGTTGGGGGCGTCGTTCAGGTTGGCGTAGTTTTCGTAGTAGGTGCCCTTGATGCAGATGAACAGCAGACCGATGGTGCTTCCGCCCAAATCCTGCTCGATGCTGACGGGTTTGCCGAACTTCATATCGCTGTGCGGGGAGTTGCAGAAGCCCTTGGTGATCTCATCGGGGCTGGTGAACCACCGCAGGGTTTCCCGCACCACCTCGGTCACGTTGCCTGCCAGCTGATAGGAAACGGTCACGCTGTCCCCATCCACCGTGACGACGGCCTGCCCGATGACGAACTGGGCGGAGGCTACCAGCGGAATGATCTGCCGACCCTGAATGGTCAGGTCCACGGGAACGATGTTGTACCACTTGTCGGTCAGATTCGGATATTCGTCCCGCAGGGGGAGACCCGCCACGCCGATGGTGTTATCCGGGTACCAGTGGGAGCTGGGCACGAGCCGCTGCACCTGACGGAAGGAGAAGCCCTCCGGGGCATCGGTGCCCAGCACCTTGAGGGGATTGTTCGGGTCAAGCTGCAGCCAGCCGGTCTGCTCCGACCAGACGTAGCGCACCTCATCCTGCACCATGTCCACGCCCAGCACGTCGCCTCCGGCGTTCAGGGCATAGCCGTTGCCGCTGCTGTCCCGGTAGCCGTAGACGCTCAGGCTGCCGTTCTCGTCGTAGGCGGCGGCATAGTCCGCCACCGCGCTTCCGGGCTCATTGGCCTGGTAGATCACGCTCAGATCGCCCTCACCGTCGTACAGCCTGCCGGAGGTCAGCTGCACCCCGTCGCCGCCGGTGGCAAGATCAGCCTCCAGCTGTCCCAGCAGCTGCCCGCTGGCATCGTAGCTCCAGCCGGAGGCGCTCAGCTGTCCCTCGTTGCCGTCCAGCACAAAGGCGTTGATGCGCTGTACGGAGCCGATCAGCTGGGTCGAGCTGACCGCGACGCCGGAGATGGCGTCATAGTGGAGCGGCACCAGAGGCGTCACGGAGGTTGTGACGCTGACCTGCATGCTGTCCTTCCCATCCTGGGTCGGCGCAAACTGCACGCCATAGACGCCGTTCACCGCGCCGGCATGGAGAATGGTGGGGGCCGTAACCGCCGGGCCGCCGGCCTCCGCGCTGCTCCCGGCTGGCACCCCGGATGCGGCCAACGCCGCGTGCAGGGGAAGCAGCAGCAGAATCAGCAGAAAGCAGCACCGTCTTTTCATGATGGACACCTCCTCGTCCGCTTATCGTCTGTCTCCATTATACCACGTTTTCCCGTCAGAGCAAGGGACGGGCGTGCGCGAGGCATAGCGTGTCGTGCCGCCGCATAGACATGGGGTACACGACGATGGAGGGGGCAATGAAGGTGAAAATCGCTGACTGGAAGAAGAAGCTGCACTGGAAGTGGAAGCCCGGACGCGCCGATCTGGAGCGGATGCTGATCGTGCTGTCCGCCGTGCTGGTGGTGGTGCTGGCGGTGCGTGGAGGACAGGATACGGGCGCCACGGAGCTGGTCTACGGGGAGCCGGAGGTGGAATTCACCCAGGTCACCTCCGAGGCGGCGGTGGAGACCCAGTCCACCGTGTGCTGGTACGAGGACGGGGACGGCTATCTGGTGCCGGTCACGCGGCAGGTGCCCCGGCAGGAGGGCATCGCCAAGGCCACGCTGGCGCTGATGGTGGCCTCCGGGGAGAATGATCTGGCGGCGGCGCGGATGGGGCTGCGGACGGTGATTCCCGAGGGCACCACCTTCGATGTGGACATCGCGGACGGCAAGGCTCGGGTTGACCTGAGCTCCGAGGCGCTGAACTGCGCCACCGCCGAGGAGGAGCTGCTGATGGTGCAGGGCACCGCCGCGGCGCTGTGCTGCTTTGACACGGTGGACGAGGTTTCGTTCCTCTTTGACGGACAGAAGCGCAGCCAGCTAACCCATGGAACTGACGTGAGCGGCGTGTTCACCGCTGACAGCGTGAACGTGGAGAGCGTGGCGACCATGGCGGGCTCCAGCTACGCGGATCAGGTGCAGCTGTACTTCCCCTCGGCAAACGGGCGGGTGCTGGTACCGGTCACGCGCACGGTGTTCTCCACCGCTGACCTGCCCACGGCGATTCTGGAGCTTGCCAAGGGGCCGCAGTCGGACAGCGGTCTGGAGCGTCCGCTGCCCTCGGGCTGCGGCGTCCGGAGCGTGAAGCTCAAAAACGGCACCGCCACCATCGACTTCAGCCGCGAGTTCCTGAACGTGGCGGAGGGCGACGGCGGACAGCAGGCTATCCGGGCAATCCTCTTCACCGCGAGCCAGTTCCCGGGCGTCAAGAAGGTGGAGCTGCTGGTGGAGGGCGAGCCCTACACTCCCGACCCCGAAACGACCACGACCTTCCTCAACGATGCCGCGGAGGTCATGGCGCAGTATCCGGGGGTGGTGGAGATTGACTGAGCCATAATAGAAAATGGAGGCCATGGCGCGATGACCATGGCCTCTTGCTGCGCCGAGGCTTTACAGCCGGGAGAAAAGCCTGGCTTTGAGCAGGTCAAACTCCTCCTGTGTCAGGACACCGGCATCGAGCAGTTCCTTGGCCTGCCTGATTTCTGCCACGATGGAGGTCGTGCTGTCTGTTGCCTGAGTGGGGGCCTCTGCAGGTCCGGCAGCCGTGGAGTCCGCTGCCTGGGACAGATTCTCAATGTCGGCTGGTATGTCTTCACCGGCGGCTTCGCATACATCCATGATTTCCTTCCAGTCGGACTGGAAGCTCTTTTGCGTGTAGGCAAAGTGTGCCTCGTCCATGGCATCAATCAATCTGATCCCCATGGGGCGCATGGAGGCGAAGGTTATGCCGCCCGAAACAATGCCGCCAATGACGGGAACAGCCTTGGAAACTCCCTTGGCGAAAATCCCTTTGGTCATGTGAACACCGAAGAACTTGCAGATGGATTTGACGACCGGGTAATAGAGCGTTTTTGTCAAGGCCTTCTGTGGAAGCTTCTTTAGAACCTGCTTTGAAAGCGCTGAGGAGAGAACGCGAACGGCCTGCGCGGCGCCGGATGCGCCCAGCATCACACCGCAGTAGAGGAGAAGCTGATTGCGCACCAGTTCGTCATCCGGGGCACCATCGTTCCAGAGATCAGGCTCGCCGTAGAGATAGACGATCTCCTGGGCCGTGCGCAGCGCTACAGCGTAGTATTGCAGCATGTCCGCCGGTATGGTTGCTGCCATGGCAATTCCCCCGGGAAGACCGGCCAGAAAGGAAGCACCGGTGGAGGCCAGGGTTCTGTCCATCAGCAGCTTTTCGGCCTTTGCCCGAAGCTGCTCCCGGGTGCATCCTGCGTCAACGGGGCCGGCCTCCAGCACCTTTTCCCGGAATTCAGAGGATGCGTCCTTGAATTGCGTCAGCAGGAATGCCCTTCGGTTCACCTTGACCCCGGGGAGGGTAATGGCTGCGCTGACGATTTCCACCAGTTTGTCGTTGTCATTGAAGCCTGTGTTGGGTGTCTGCGTGTTTGTCTCCATGTTGGGAATACCTCCACTTTTGAAATGATTGTACCGCACTGGTACCGTAATAGCCGCTGTTTTTTTCGCGGCGTGGTATAGTGGCTTTCTTCCTCTTGCAACATGATAACACAGGGTGCGCCTGTATGCAAGCACACAATCACGAAGCAAAGGCCGCCATCCCTCCGGATTTCCGGTTGGGATGACGGCCTTCCGTTTTACCTTGTGCGTGATCCTTAACGGTACACGATCTCCTGCTCTCGATCCGCCACGATGATCAGCGTCTTGCCGCGCTGCAGGGCGATCTCGCTGCCGTCGGGGCCGTAGAAGATGGTGCGATCCTCCAGGACCTCATGCTCCCAGCAGCCCTGCAGATGCACGCCGCCGATGAAGTAGTCCGCGTTGCCGGAGCCGACCATCTGGCAGATGGGCGCATCGTTGCCATTCCAGGTCACGTCGGTGTACTGGATAATCACGTTGGCGTAGGTGATGGGGGTGCCCAGATCCTTGTCCACATGCAGGGTCAGACCGTCGGTGGACAGGTCGCTCTTCACGCCGCCCATGTAGCGGTAGTACTGACCATCCTGATAGACCAGGGTGGAGCTGTAGGCATAGGAGTCGCTCTCCTGACGGCTCCATTCCACGCCGATAGCCACGCCGGAATCGCCGCCGGTGGGCTGCTCATCCGTGAAGCGCAGCGCATGCTCGGTAGGGATGACCTCCACGGTCTCGCCGCTGGCATTCAGACCCATCAGGGTGCGCAGGCCGGCAACGTTGGCATTCTGGTTGTGGGGGGAGGCCAGGTTGGCACGGGCATTGAAGTACTTGTTCCAGGGCTTGGCGCCGTCAGTACCGTCGAAGCGGTTCAGATAGCGCAGGATGCCCACGTTCTTCATCTCCTGCTCGGCGTTGGAGCCATTGTACTCCTGACGACCGAAGTGGACGAAGCCGCCGCCCCATTCACGGGCGATCCACACATGGGCCACACGGGCGGAACGGATGGGGCCCACGGAGGTGGGCAGCACATCGGAGAACACCGCAGTCAGGCGGGTCGCGCCCTCACGGTGCAGGGGCGTTTCATAAATGATGTCGGCATAGGCCAGACCCCAGGGAGCACGGGCATTGACGCCGCCGTCCTGGTTATCAATCTGCACGACCATGGGCATATAGGTACCGGTTACAGCCAGACCCAGCGCGTCATCGGGCACGTCCAGCTCAGCAAGCGCGAGGCCGGTGGTGGGGCTGATGCCCTCCTCCACGGCGTTCACGCCCACATCCTGCAGCGGAATGCTGCGCGCCGTCTTGCCGTCGATGGTCTCTGCCAGCGCGGGGACAGCACCCAGCAGCAGCAGCGCAGCCAGCAGCAGAGCGGTAATCTTCTTCATCGTGTGGCACATCCTCTCTTTTGTTCCTTTCCACGTCAGCGAACACATCTCGGAGCGCTGTACATCAGCATTATATCAGCGCATAGAGAATTTGTCAATCTGATTGCGAACAATTTACAACTTGTTACGCATTTCTGCAGGAATTACTCCTGCTCCTCCTGCTCGTCCATGAGCTTCAGGAATTTCTCGAAGAGCACCTCCTGCAGGGCCTCGTCCTCCTCGTAGACGTACACGTCGTCGCCGTTCTCGTCCTGCTCGATCTTCATGATGACGACATCCACATCCTCCTCGGCGCTGTCGTCCTCGGTGATCTCGCTGAGCACGATGTAGTACTCGCCCTCGTGCTCCAGGGTTGCCAGGTGCTCAAAGGATACGGACTCGCCGTCCTCGTCAATCAGCTCAATGATGTTCATGTTCTCGTCCTGCATGGGATGACCTCCTTCAGCTTCGTTCGTTTTTTCGGTTTCCTCTGCGCCTTCCCTGCGGCAGGCGTCCAGGTACTGCTGCAGGATGACCGCAGCAGCCACCTTATCCACGGTCTGCTTCCGCTCGGCGCGGTGCATGTTGCCCTCCAGCAGGGCCCGCTCGGCGCTGACGGTTGTCAGCCGCTCATCCTGATAATACACCGTCAGGCCCGCCTTTTCAAGCTGCTCACAGAATTTCTTTACCTTTTCGGACTGAAAGCCCGCGGTGCCGTCCATGTTCAGGGGCCAGCCGGAGAGCACCTCGGTGGTGTCGTACTGCCGGCACAGCTCACAGATGCGCCGGACGTCCGGCCCCCAGCCCACCCGGTGCAGCACCTCCACGGGGGTGGCGATGAGGCGGGTGGCATCGCTGACGGCGATGCCGATGCGGGCGTCGCCGATGTCCAGGGCAAGGATTCTCTCGTTCATGGTGCCTCCTCAGTGCAGCAGCGCTTCGGGGCCCCGGCCCACCACCGCCAGGCAGGGTTCCGCAGACAGCATGCGCCGTGCAGCCTCCATCACTGCGTCCATGGTCACCGCGTCGATGCGGGCGATGGTCTCGCCGGGCTCGGCGGCCTTCTCCAGCAGCAGCAGGCTGCGGCCCAGGGCCTGCATCCGGCTGCCGGGGCTCTCCAGGCCCAGCAGATAGCCGCCCCGAAGCTGCGTCTTGGCATCGCGGAACTCCTTCTCAGTGATGCCGTCCCGCAGCAGGCGCTTCAGCTCGCCGCGAATCTCCTCCAGCACCAGCGCGCCGTTCTTCGGCGATACGCCCGCGTAGATGCCGAAGGTGCCGCTGCCCTGATAGCTGTTGGGGTAGCTGTAGATGGTGTAGGCCATGCCGAGCTCCTCACGGATGCGCTGGAACAGCCGGGAGGACATGGAGCCGCCCAGCAGGTTGTTCAGCACGGCCTGGGGATAGATCTCCCCGGTGCCGTAGCCGGTGCCGGGGAAGCCCAGGCAGATGTGCATCTGCTCCGTGTCCTTCTCCCGGGCGGCGCTGCGCCCGGTCAGGGGCGCCATGGGCGGGAGGGCCAGGGGCGGCAGCTCATTGTGCCAGCTGCCGAAGTACTGCTCGCACAGGGCCTTCACCTTGGCCGGATCGTAGTTGCCGCACAGGGCGACCACCGTGTCCCGGGGGCTGTAGTGGGCGGCGCGGAAGGCCGCCAGATCGCCCCGGGTGTAGGCCTCCACCTGCGCGGCGGGGCCCAGGATGGGCATGCCCAGGCTCATGCCGCCGTACTGGGTGGCGCTGAGCAGGTCGGTGACCAGATCCTCGGGGGAGTCCTCGTCCATGGCGATCTCCTCCAGGATGACGCCCCGCTCCTTCTGCAGCTCGCCCTCGTCGAGGGTGGCGTGGCAGGTCAGGTCGGCGAGCATGTCAACGGCGAGCTCCAGATCCTCGTCGATCACCTTGGCGTAGAAGCAGGTGCAGTCCTTCCCGGTGAAGGCGTTGAGCTGACCGCCCACCGCGTCCATCTCCTCGGCGATCTGCCGGGTAGTGCGGTGCGTGGTTCCCTTGAACACCATATGCTCCAGGAAGTGGGACAGGCCGTTCTCCGAGGGCTGCTCCATCATGGAGCCGACGTGCAGCCACACGCCGATGGAGACCGACCGCAGGTAGGGCAGCCGTTCGCCAACGATGCGGAGACCGTTGGGCAGGGTCCACTGATCGTTCATTCGCTGTTCCGTCCTCATTTCGGTTTGCACTTATGTTACCACCTATGCCTGTGTTTCATTCCTCCCGGAAGGGAGGCAGCTGCCGGGACGGGCCCGGTATGGAAGAAGCCGCTCCACCGCGCACCTGCGGCAGAGCGGCTGGGGTTGTTCAGAGGGGAGCGGTGCGGGGCTTACCGGCTCTCGCGGCGCGGGGGACGGCTGCGGAAGCCACCCTCGGGACGGCGGGGCTCGGTGGACTGGCTGTAGACCATGTCGTTGCGGATGAGGTTGATGCGGCCCTGCGCATCCACCTCGGACACCTTGACCTCCAGCTCGTCGCCGATCTTCACCACGTCCTCGACCTTCTCCACGCGGTGGTTGGCCAGCTTGGAGATGTGGATCATGCCGTCCTTGCCGGGGGCCAGCTCCACGAAGGCGCCGAAGTTCATGATGCGGACCACCTTGCCGGTGAACACGTCGCCGACCTCGATGTCCTTGGCGATGCCCTCGATGATCTTGCGGGCCTTGTCGGCGGCAGCCTGATCGGGGGTGGAGATGAACACGCGACCGTCGTCCTCGATGTCGATCTTCACGCCGGTCTCGGCGATGATCTTGTTGATCATCTTGCCGCCGGGTCCAATGACCTCGCGGATCTTCTCGGGATTGATGGTGAAGCGCACGATCTTGGGCGCGTAGGGGGACAGCTGCTCACGGGGCTGGGGCAGGCAGTCGAGCATAATCTTGAGGATATGCAGACGGCCCTGCAGCGCCTGGGCGAGCGCCTGCTTCAGGATGGCGCGGTCGATGCCGGCGATCTTGATGTCCATCTGGATGGCGGTGATGCCGTTCATGGAGCCGGCAACCTTGAAGTCCATGTCGCCCAGGAAGTCCTCCAGACCCTGAATGTCGGTCAGGATGGCGACCTTATCGGACTCGGTGTCCTTGATGAGGCCCATGGCAACGCCCGCGACGGGCGCGTGGATCGGCACGCCCGCGTCCATCAGGGACAGGGTGGAGCCGCACACGGAGGCCATGGAGGAGGAACCGTTGGAGGAGAGGATCTCGCTGACCAGACGCAGCGCGTAGGGGAACTCCTCCTCGGTGGGGATCACGGGCAGCAGCGCACGCTCCGCCAGGGCGCCGTGACCGATCTCGCGGCGGCCCGGGCTCTTGAGACGGCCCGCCTCACCGGTGGCATACGGCGGCATGTTGTAGTGGTGGATATAGCGCTTGAAGTCCTCGTTGCTCAGGCCGTCCAGCACCTGACCCTCGCTGGTGGAGCCCAGGGTGGTGACGGTCAGGGCCTGGGTCTGACCGCGGGTGAACACGGCGGAGCCGTGGGTGCGCGGCAGCACGCCCACCTCGCACCAGATGGGGCGCACCTCGGTGACCTTGCGGCCATCGGCGCGGATGCCCTCGTCGAGGATGCGGCGGCGCATGACTTCCTTGTTCAGATAGTACAGGGCATCGGCGATCTCGCTCTCACGGCCCGGGAACTGTCCGGACAGGGCGGCGATGGTCTCCTCCTTCACCTGCGCCTCGCGCTCCTGACGCTCGTAGCGCTCGTTGGTGGAGAACACCCAGCGGCACTTGTCCAGGGCGAACTCGCGCACGGCCTTCTTCACGTCGTCACCGGTGGTGATCAGCGGCACCTCCACCTTCTCCTTGCCGATCTCGGCAACGATCTGCTTCTGGAAGGCGACCAGCTTCTTGATCTCCTCGTGACCGAACAGGATGGCGTCGAGCATGACGTCCTCGCTCAGCTCGTTGGCACCGGCCTCGACCATCATGATGGCCTCCTCGGTGCCGGCGACGTACAGGCTCAGGTCGCTCTCCTTGCGCTGCTCCTCATCGGGGCAGATGACGAACTGACCATTCACGCGGCCCACATGCACCGCGCCGGTGGGGCCGTTCCACGGGATGTCGGACACCGCCAGGGCGATGGAG
>JAEDKS010000177.1 GCA_016295665.1 Clostridia bacterium | reverse complement strand
ATACCTCCGTTCGGCGGTGGCTGTGAGCGGCCGGAGGGGTTGCGAGTCCTGAGTGAACACTTCAGTCTGGTTCGGGGGCACCGGCAGGAGCCGTTGGGCTGCTGGCCCTGAACCGGCAGGTCACCCGCCGCGCCGCTGGCCCGGCCCCCAAAGGCTCCCTCCCTGAGGGAGCTGTCGCCGTCAGGCGACTGAGGGAGTAGCCCCGCAAGGAGCCCATCAAGCAGCAAATTCTCCCATCCGCCGCTTTCTCCGCCCCAAAGCCTTCCCCTCTGGGGAAGGTGGCATCGGCGTCAGCCGATGACGGATGAGGTCATCCCCCAAAACGAGAAAACAGAGCCGCCCCCAACGGGAGTGGCTCTGTCGTCTGTCATTACTGCATACCGAAGCGCTTCTTGAAGCGATCCACGCGTCCGCCGGTATCCACCAGCTTCTGCTTGCCGGTATAGAAGGGATGGCACTTGCTGCAAATATCGACGCGCAGCTCCTTCTTGGTGGAGCCGGTCTCGAACGTCTCGCCGCACACGCAGCGCACGATGCACTTGCCATAGTTCGGATGAATCTTTTCCTTCATTGCTGTTTCACCTCTTTCGCGCAATGAATCAGGCCTGTTTTGTCATGGCCAGGGAATTCTGGCCTCCATGACTGCCGCAGATAGCATTGTACCACAGTTGGTGCCGGTTTGCAATAGCTTTTTTGGGGCACGCCGTGATTTTTCCGCCTGTCAGCCGATGGGCCGACCGCTCTTCATCAGCGCCACCCAGTCCTTCAGCTTTGCCAGCAGCTCGTCGTTGGTGGCGGCCTTGTCCATCATGCTCATCAGCTGGGGCACGGCCTGGGACGACTGCATGGTGCCCAGCACCCCGCGCATGAGGCTGGTGCCCTCCTGCTGCTCGGGGGTCAGGAGCATCTCGGCGCGGCGGGTGCCGCTCAGCTGCAGGTTGACGGGGGGCCTAACGCCGGTGCGGGCCATGGAGCCGTCCAGCACCAGCTCGCTGTTGGCGGTGCTGCGGAACTCCTCGACCACGGCATCGTCCACCTTGTTGGCGCCGTCGATGCTCATGGCGCCGATGACGGTCAGGGAGCCGCCCTCCTTCAGGCACCGGGCCGCGCCGAAGAGCTTCTTGGCCCGGAACAGGCTGGAGGGGTTCACCATGCCCGGCATGGTACGGCCCGCCTGGGCGGCGGCGGCGGTGAAGGTCTTGGAGAGCCGGGTGAGGCTGTCCACGATGAGCACCACGTCCTTCTGCTGCTCCGCGAGGCGCTCGGCCCGCTCCAGCACCAGGTCTGCCAGGCGCAGGTGGGTCTCCGGGGGCATATCGAAGGTGCTCGCCAGCACGGGGCAGTGGCACTGCTCCCGCATGAGCGTGACCTCCTCGGGGGTCTCGTCGATGATGAGCATCATGACCTGCGCGTCCGGGTTGGCGGCGGCGATGGTGTTGGCGTAGTCCCGCAGCAGCTCCCGCTTGCCGGTATCCGGCGGGCAGAGCACCAGGCCCCGGTGACCGAAGCCCATGGGCGCCACCAGATCCACCAGCCGCATGACATCGCACTTCTCCTCGCCCTCGGGCATCTCCATGTTGATGCGGCGGGTGGGGTAGGAGGGGGTCAGCTCGTCGAAGCTGGTGCGGGGGCCCAGCGCGTCCTGGCTCACGCCGTTCACGTCGGTGATGTAGAGCATGGCGCTGTACTTGTCGCCCTCCCGCTGGGGGCGGGTCTTGCCGGTGACCTTGTCGCCGTTGCGCAGCCCGAAGCGCTTCACCTGCGCCATGGACACGTAGATATCCTTGCTGGAGGGCAGGAAGGTCGTGTCGGAGCGCAGGAAGCCGTACCCGTCGGGATGCAGCTCCAGAATGCCGCTGCCGTCGGAGCACTCGCCGCTGGCGAGCAGTTCGCCCACCGCCGGGTTGGAGGTGCCCAGCTCCGCGTCATAGAAGCCGGTCTCCCGGCGCTGATAGCCCTGCCGGGGCTGGTCGTAGCTGGAGCGCCGGTTGAAGCCATCGTAGCTCTGGGGCTGCCCGTAGCCGGGCTGCTGATAGGGCCCGCGCTGGTCGTAGCCGGGCTGCTGATAGGGCCGCTGCTCGTAGGACGGGTACTGGGGCTGCTCATAGCCCCGGTCGTAGCCGCGCTGCTGGGGCTGCTCGTAGGGGGCGCGCTGGTCGTACTGGGCGCGGCGATCCCCGTAGCCGCCCCGGGGGGCCTCCTGCTGGGGCCGATAGCCCGAGGGTGCGCGGTACTCGTCGCTGCCCCGGCTCTCCTGCTGGGCCGCCGGGCCGAAGCGGGGCGTGTAGTTCGCGGGCCGCACCGTGCCGCCGATGCGCAGGGACGGGTCACCGCCGCCCGGACGCGGTGTGGGCGCGGCAGCGCCCCAGCCCGTGTCGTTGTTCCGGCCTCCGGGGCCATAGGACGGGCGGCTGCCGTAGCGGGGCGACGGATTGTGCCACGCCGCCCGGAACTGCACCTGACCGGCGTCGCTGCGCGGCTGGGCAGGCGTGGCCTGAGCGGACGCGGGCTGGGCCGGCGCAGGCTGCACGGGCGTGGCCTGAGCAGGCGCCGGGGGCTGCTCAGGGGCCGCAGCGGGCGCTGTGAGCGCCTCATCGGCGGGCCGGGCTGCGGGAGCCTCCGCGTCCTCCGGCGCGTCACAGGCCGCTTCAGGGGCCTCTGCGGGGGCCTCGGGCGTCATCCGGAGCTGCTCGGGCGCATCCACGGGGGCGGCGTCATCATCGTCCAGAATGGCATCATCCAGCTTGGCGATAATTCCCGCCTTGTTGATACCCGCTCCGAGGGTCACACCGTACTCCCTCGCCAGTTTACGCAGCTCCGCGACCGTCATGGACGACAAATCAAGCTTGGACAAAACAGGATCCTCCTTTAACAAGCGATGAACCGGCGGCCTGATGAATGAAGCAAACCCGCATGATGCCATCCCCCGGGCGGCGGGGGCGGATCACACGGAAAGCGGGACGCACATACGTGACCCGCCGGAAAAACGCACGCCGCTTCCGCGGCGGTTTTCCGGGGGGCATGTTCCCTGTGGGGGCTCTATACTGTGCAAGCGTATTGGCCTGGTCTGAAGAAAACCCATCCCACTTTCCAATCCAAAACCCTTCGCCATGGCCCGTGCAAGCGCATGAAGGCTGCCGGAAATCAAGAAAAATCAGATACCGGAAAACAGGGCAGAACCATCAGGAATCCCTGCGGAGCGCGATGACCAGATCCCGCAGGACGGCCTGCTCCACGAAATGCCGGAAGCCCTCCCAGGGCGATCCGGTCAGCGGGACAAAGCCCGCCTCCGCCACAAGCGCCAGCAGCCTGTCGCGGGGAAGCGTGAGCGTGTTGAAGCTCAGCGCGAGGGCACCGCCCGGAAGCAGCGCCCGGTACCACGCGGGCAGGGCCCGGCGCAGCAGCTGTTCAAAGGGCTCCGGTCGCTGACCCGCCACGGGCGCGTGCTGCACACCGTAGGGGAGATCGGCGACGATGAGGTGCGGCGGCGTTTTGCGGCAGAGCGCGTCCGCCCGCGCCGCGTCCGAGAGGCAGAGGTGCAGAAAGCGTGTGTCTCCCTGGGCGTAGTGTTCCCGGGTGTCGGACAGCACATACCGGGTGACCGGTACGCCCTGCCCCCGCACGGTCAGGCTCAGCGCCTCCCGCCGATGCTTCAGCCGGTGCAGCTGCAGATGCTTCGCCATGTACGCATCGGCCTCCCGCAGGGCGGGGGCGTCCACGTCAGCGCCGATGGCATTCCAGCCGCGCTCCAGCGCGCAGAAGCAGGTGGTGGCCTTGCCGCACATGGGGTCCAGCACGGTCAGGGGCCCGGTCTCGGCGGCAAAGCCGCTGGCGGCCCGGGCGCAGTTCAGCATCAGCCGGGTGAAGGCGGTGCTGGTCTTGCCCTTGTACTTGAGCACCTCGGGCAGGTCGCCGGTCAGGTAGGCCGGCGGCGTGACCTCCAGCGGCCTGAGCAGCCCGCCCTGCCGCTCAAAGAGCAGCAGCGCCGCGCTGTGACCGCGCAGGAGCCGCAGCGCGCCCTCATCCAGCGCCCCGCAGGCAAAGGAGAGGAAGGACGCGCCGCCCAGGGTGCAATCGCTGACCTCGGCGTCGATGCCGGCGGACTGCAACATACAGCGCAGCTCGGCGGCGCCAAGCGCGGCGATGGCCTCACGATAGCGGATATTCGCGTGGGGAACCAGCTGAATCAAGTAGTTCATGGTACCTCATCCATCCCTTTGCTGCTTTGATTTTACCATAGTTTTTTCCAGCAGGCAAGACCCATTTCATGAAATTTGCGAATTTTCATGATTCCTTCAAATTTGCCAAAACCCGCACAGGATACGGTATCCAGCCCGGCGCGCGGGGCCCGGGGCCGATGTGCGATCATAACGAAAGTTTCGGACGGGCAGGGCTCGCAGTCCCTTCGGGGATATTGCAAAGCCCTCCCCGGATGGGGAGGGCGGTCGTGGCAGCTCGTGCAGTCAATCAATACTTGCGCTTACGGGCG
>JAEDKS010000016.1 GCA_016295665.1 Clostridia bacterium | reverse complement strand
CTTGACCATCGTTGCTATTCCGAGCTTCTCTTTCCACTATAAAACGTGAAGAACCGGAAATCTCCCCCTCTCTGATGATTGTAAAGTGTTATTCTACGACCGTCATTATAGCAGATTTTCTGATCATCATCTACTATTTTTGTTCTTCGGGGAAAGGGATGGAGAAGAATCTCACCATATCCCTTCCGTATAATACGCCCTTATTTTTCTTTCCCCCTCGGGTACTCTTGTTTGAAGTATTTAGGAAGCAAGTCATGAACGAAAACGCCAACTCCCGTTCTCTCGTCATGTCCCTGCACTATATCACCTCGAACACCTCCACCCCGTAAGCCTGCAGAGCGATTTCACCCTCGCAGACACCGCTGTGCAGCAGCGACTTCACCGCCCTGCGCAGACGGAGGACGGCCTCCTGCGGCTTGTAGTTCAGGACAAAGAGATACTGCCTTCCCTCCTTTTCCCGCAGGACGAGCTCCACGGTTTCCGGTGCGTCAATGACCTCGCGGAAGGGCTCCGCCGCGCCGAGATACGCCAGCAGCCTGCGTACCGCCGCCACGGAGAGCGCCGCGCCCCAGTGCAGCACGCGGCCTGCGCCAAAGGCATGCTCCGTCAGGGCCGCCTCGCCCATGAAGTAGCTGGTGCCGTGCCGTGCCAGCACCTTCGTGTCCTCGCCGGGATTCAGGATGTCGAGGAACACCGGCGTATCAATCCGCTCGCCGTCCCAGAGGGCATAGGGCGCTTCCTCCGCCGGGCTGGCGAAGGTGAACTCCGTCACATCCGTGCCGGTCAGCGTCCGCAGAAGCCCGGGCTGGGGCTGCATGACGCACTTGCCCGTCTCATCCTTGTAGGCCGTCCGGCAGCCGAGGACCAGCGTGCCGCCCTGCCGGACATAGGCCTCCAGCAGCCTGGCGCGCACCTCCGTCATGATGACGGCGTGCGGATAGAACAGCACCGGGTACTTTGCCAGCTCGTCGGCCTCCGTGTCCCTGCCCAGCCACACCTCGTCATAGGGCGTGTGGGTATGCTGGGCGGCCTCAAAGATTGCCCAGATGCTCTGCTCCTGTACGCGCCCGTGCCACACGTCAATCTGGGCATCCCACTCGTTGTCGTAGTCCCGCAGCACGCCGAAGGACGCCCTGTGCGCCGCGCCGCAGACGGGCTGGAGCCTGCGGATCATATCGCCCACCCGCTTGACCTCCCGCAGCCGGCGGTTGTCCCGGTTATCATAATCGAGGATGCCATGCCAGTAGATTTCCGTGCCCATGATGCTGGTGCGCCAGCGGAAGAAGGACAGGTAGTCCGCGCCGTGCGCAATCGACTGCATGGCCCACAGCGTCAGCTGTCCGGGCCGGGGCGCGGGTGCCTCCATGCGGTTTGACCAGCCGTTGCCGCCGGACTGCTGCTCCATAATCATAAAATGGGGACAGATTGCGCGGACGCTGGTCAGGTGCTTCGACCAGGCGCGGTCGTTGAGCGCGTCCGGGTCGACGGTTCTGTTCAGCGCAAAGGCGAAGTTCGGGTAGCTGTCGTAGCTGTACACGTCCAGCGCCTCGTCGGTCATGCGGTGATTGTCCACATTGCCGAACATGCCGTTGGTGGTGATGAAGCATCCCGGGCGGATGTGGCGCCGCAGGATCTCCGCCTGCATGGCACAGAAGCGGATGGTGCTGTCCGACACGAAACGCAGGTAATCCAGGTGCAGATGGGGATTGACCGCGTTGATGGCATTGGGCCGGGGCACATGCACCTGCTCCCAGTCGGTGTAGGTCTGGTTCCAGAAAGCCGTGCCCCAGGCCTGATTCAGCGCGTCCAGCGTGTGATGCCTGTCCCTGACCCACGCCCGGAAGGCGATATCATCCGCCTCGGAATAGAACTCGTTGACCTCGCAGTTCAGCTCGTTGTCGATCTGCCAGCCGATGATCGCCGGGTGCTGCCCGTAGTGCAGGGCCAGCTGCTCCGTCACCCGGGCACAGAAGCGCCGATACACCGGTGAATTGTAGTTGTAGTGCCGTCTGCCGCCGTGGCGGTAGAGCGTGCCCTCCCTGGTGGCATTGAGGGTTTCGGGATACTTCTCCGTCAGCCATGCGGGCGGGGTCGCCGTGGGGGTGGAGAAGATGACCTGCATACCCTCCTGCACACAAAGGGCAAGGAAGCGGTCGAAGAAATCGAAGGTGAACACGCCCTCCTCCGCCTCGAATTTGCTCCACGCAAACTCCGCCACGCGAATGACCGTCACGCCGGCCTGCTTCATGCGCACAAGATCGCTCTGCCACAGCCCCTCCTCCCATTGCTCGGGGTAGTAGCAGGTGCCCATGGTCAGCGCCGACCAGCGGTGCTTCTGTGCCTGTCTCATGGCTGGATTCCTCCTGTTTGTCATGTCTCGCCGGGATAGACGATTCCGTGCGCATGGCGGATGGCGGTGCAGATGCGGCTCGCCGCGAGGGATTCCGAAAGGGGCATCACCGGGGATTCCGTCAGTCCCTGCCGAATACACCACGCCGCATGGTCGAACTCGCCATGGTAGGCCTCATCACCCTGATCGAAGGTCAGCAGCTGTTCAGGCTGCCCCTTTACGCAGAGGGTGAAGGTCCGGGGATGCCAGCAGTCCGGCAACAGGATATGCCCCTTTGTGCCGAAGATCTGCATGCCGTCGTTGCCCCGGGCATCCATGCCGCAGAAAAACTGCGCCACCGCGCCGTCGGCATACTGCATCTGTACGCTGGTGTGCATGTCCACGCCCGTCTCAGCCTTGCGGCACAGGCTCTGCACCGTTTCCGGCTCGCTGCCCAGAAGCTGCATGCTCAGCATCAGCGGATATACGCCCAGATCCAGAAGCGCCCCGCCTGCCAGCGCCGGGTCGAACAGGCGATCCCGGGGGTCGGGCCGTTCGCAGACCCAGCTGAACTCGCCAAAGATGTTGCGCACCTCGCCGATCACGCCGCCGCGGATCAGCCGCACCAGCTCCTCCACGCACGGCAGAAAGCGCGTCCACATGGCCTCCATCAGGAATACACCGTTTTCGCGGGCACAGTCGATCATCCGCTGCACCTCATGGTGATTGATGGCCATGGGCTTCTCGCAGATGACATGCTTGCCGTGGCGCATCATGAGCATGGCCTGCTCCGCGTGGAATGAATGGGGCGTGGCGATGTACACCAGATCAACCTCAGGGCTCCGGGCCAGCTCCAGATAGCTGCCGTAGGCGTGGGGGATGCCATAGCCTGCCGCCGCCTCCTGCGCCCTGCCAAGCTCGCGGGCAGCGATGGCGGTGATCCTGACCTGCTCCAGGCGGTGCATATCCGCCATCACCCGGGCAACGATGTGACCGGCCCCCAGGACGCCCAGCCGGATTTTCTCCACGGTCACTGCTCCTCCTCCGCACGGTAATCGAACCAGGCCACGTCCGCGTAGGCCTCGTCGCCGCGCAGATCCTGACAGCCGAAGCCGACCATGGCTGCCGTGAAGCCGTTGCCGCTGACATATTCGTCGGACAGCCTGCGCATGTCCAGCACCGGGCCGATCTGCTGCGCTTCCCCGCCCGGCAGCGCCCAGGAGAACTGCAACTCGCCGCCTCTCACCTGCGCGGACAGCTCAATGCTCCTGCAGCCCTCGGGCAGCGGATACACGCCATGGCTGTGGGCCGCGCCGTTGTCGCAGGAGAAGATCGCCAGCGTGGGATGACCGTCCTCGTCCGCCGTCTTGCACAGATAGTACCAGTTGTTGCAGTTGTAGATGAACACCAGACCGGCCATCTGCCAGGGCGTTTCGGCGTCAAATTCCATGTGCATCGCGCAGGAGCACCGGGGCGCGGACACCGCCCGGGCCAGCAGGTGCTGCCGGTAGTGGGAGCACAGGGAATTGCCGCCGTGCACCCGAAGCCAGCCGCCCCGCGCCGCGGGATCAATGCCGCAGGAGGGCCAGTTGCGGCGCAGCGTCATCCACTGGTTGGGAATGCCCTGCGCGAAAACCGTCCGCTCGGGCACGGGGGGCCAGGGATGCTCCTCCGCCTCAGGCGCATCGTACCACAGGCGCGGCGCAGCCGTCCCCGCCGTGCCCCTGATGCGGGGCCAGCCGCCCTCGGGCCAGTCGATGTTCTGAATCGCCGCCTCGCGCCCGAGGATGCTCCACTTGCCCTCCAGCGGGCGGGAGCAGAGGTGGGCCATGTACCAGTTGCCCTCCGGGTCGGTCACGAACTGGCCGTGACCGGCGCGCTGCAGCTCGCAGTCGGTGCCGGTGCTGCTGAGCATCGGGTTCTGCGGATCGACCTCATAGGGGCCCCACAGACAGCGGGAGCGCGCCATGGTGACGCAGTGACCGAACTCCGTGCCGCCCTCGGCTGCGGTGATGTAGTACCAGCCGTCCTTCTTCATGATGTTGGGGCCCTCCGTCACGCCGCGATCCGTCCCCTCAAAGACCAGCTGCGCCTTGCCCACCAGCCGCTGGGCGACCGGATCATACTCCTGCACCGTCACGCCCCGGAAGCGCTTCAGCCTGGTGCGGTGCTCCATGGTCTGGCTGACGACGTATTTGCGCCCATCGTCGTCATGGAAGATGGAGGGATCGAAGCCGATGCTGTGCAGGAAAACGGGCTTCGACCACGGGCCGCGCACGTCCTGCGCCGTAATCAGGAAGTTGCGGGTGTCCTTGTAGCGGTGGGCGCTGGAATACACGATGGTGTACGCCAGATAGAACAGCCCGTCCGCATAGGTCAGGTTGGGCGCCCAGATGCCGCAGGAGGGCTCCATGCCCTCCATGTTGACCGCCTCGTCATCCTGCAGCGCGCCGGGCAGGCGCTCCCAGTGGATCATGTCCCTGGAATGATAGATGCTCACGCCGGGCATCCACTCAAAGGTGGAAGCGGCAATATAGTAATCCTCCCCCACGCGCACAATGCTCGGGTCAGAGCACCAGCCGCCGGGAATCGGGTTGCGTACCTTCGTCATGTTCGGATCCTCCCCTTCTTCAGAATACATAGCTTCCCTTACCGACATGGTAAATCCTGCCCTCGATACAAATTTTCGTATCCACGCAGGTGGTGATGTCATAGCGGACGCGACCGTCGGTGTGTCGCCATGCGCAGGAGATCTCGCCATGGGGCGTGTTGAGCTTCGCCGACAGGCGGCCCAGGCGGCTGTCCGGCACGGGCGCGATGATCGCCCGGGCAAAGCCGGGCTCCGCCGGGCGGATGCCGCAGGCCACGCCGTACACCCAGTCCGCCACGCAGCCATAGGCATAGTGGTTGTAGGAGTTCATGTCCGCTGACCAGAAGCTGCCGTCCTCGCGGATGCCGTCCCAGTGCTCCCAGACCGTGGTCGCCCCCTGACGGACGGAGAACAGCCAGGAGGGGTACTCCCTGCGCAGCAGCAGGGAGTAGGCCAGCTCCGCATGCCCGTAATCGCTCAGGACATGCAGGACGTAGGCCGTGCCCACAAAGCCGGTCTGGAGCATGGTGCCGCAGTCGATGATCTGCTGTGCCAGCGCATCGGCGACCCGCTGGGGCTCGTCCGTGAGATGGAAGTGGACTGCCAGCACCTTCTCGGTCTGGGTGATGAGATTATCCGCATAGTTCCGCTTGAACGCCGCGACAATGCGCGCATGGAGCTGCTCGTATGCCGCCACGTCCCGTCCCAGAATCCTGCCCGCACGGGCCACCAGCTCCGTCGAGCGGGCATAGAAGGCGGTGGCAATCAGGTCAGACCGGGTGGCGCCCTTGTAGGAGCCGGGCGGTGCATCGAGCCCAAGCCAGTCGTCATAATGGATGCCGCCCGTCCACATGTCCGGCGTGGTGGTGGCGCCGGTGATGTAATCGACCCACTTCCTCATGCTGTCGAACTGGTTGGCGAGGAACGCCACCTCACCGTAGCTCCAGTACAGCTGCCAGGGGCAGATCGTCACCGCGTCACACCAGGCGGCGCTGCCGGGCTTATGCCTGTGGCTCACCATGTTCGGGACGACCTCGGGAACCCAGCCGTCCTCCTCCTGCGCCAGCGCCACGTCCGCCAGCCACTTGCGGAAGAAACGGCGCACGTCATAGTTGTAGCTTGCTGTGCGGATGAACACCTGCGCGTCGCCCGTCCAGCCCATGCGCTCGTCGCGCTGGGGACAGTCCGTCGGCACATCGAGGAAATTGCCCTTCTGCCCCCAGAGGATGTTCTGGAACAGCTGATCCAGCAGGGGGTCGTCCGTGGAGAGCCAGCCGGTGCGCTCCATCCGGGAGTGTACCACGATGGCCCGGACACAGCCCTCGTCAAAGGCGGCAGGCGCCTCGTCCACCCGCAGGTAGCGGAAGCCGAAGAAGGTCAGCCGGGGCTTGTACGCCTGATGCCCCTCGCGGCAGGTGTACTCCAGCATGCTGCGGGCGGTGCGGTAGTTCTCGTTGTAGAAATTGCCGTCCCTGTCCATCACCTCGGCGGTAGAAAAGACCAGCCGCTCCCCCGCATGGGCATCCACCTCAAAGGCCATGTAGCCCGTCAGGTTCTGCCCGAAGTCGATCACCCGCTCCCCCCTGGGCGTGCGGAATACGCGGCAGGGGAACACCGTCTCCTGCTCGGTGACGTCGCAGCCCTGCTGCGGAATCAGCACATCCACCGGGTAGTCAAAGACCTCCGCCGGGGCGAAATCGCACGGCTCGATGCGCGCGTCCACCGTCTCGCCGTCGTAGATGCTGCTCATCAGGACATTACTCTGAGCCGCCGTCCATCCCTCGTCGGTGCGGATCAATTCATGCCTGCCGTCCGCATAGGTGATGTGCAGGCAGGCGATCACGGCGGCGCGCAGGTGCTCCCGGTGGGACTGGGTCCCCGTCCAGGCCGGATACCGGTGCCGGAACCAGCCACGGCCCACCACCACGTCCAGCCGGTTGCTCGTCCCCAGCAGCGGTGTCACATCGTAGGTCTGCACCTGAATGCGGTGGTCGTACTCCGTCCAGCCGGGGGCGAGGATGAAATCGCCCACGCGCTGTCCGTTCAGCGTGGCCTCATAGACGCCCGCCGCGGTGATCTCAAGCTCCGCCCGGGCGACGGGCGCGTCGCAGCCAAACTCCCTTCGGAACACGGGCACGGTCTCCGGGCCACTGCCCCGCATCCGAATCCACTTGCTGTACTGGATGTCCACGGCATCTCCTCCCCATGATGATCTTCCCTGTTTTGAAAAGGCTCAGGGCGGAAAGACCTCCCTGAGCCGTGCTGATGCGATCAGCCCTTCATACCCGTGGTCGCAATACCCTCCACAAAGTGCTTCTGCGCCGCGAAGAACAGCAGCACCAGCGGCAGCACCGCGGTGCAGGAGCAAGCCATCATCTTGCCCCAGTTCACGACGCTCTCGCCGTCCAGCGACAGGCGCAGGCCCAGCGATACGGGATACTTGGCTGCCGAGTTGATGAACACCAGGCTGTTCATGTAGTCGTTGTACGTCCACATGAACTGGAACAGTCCCGCCGAGAACAGCGCGGGCACCATCAGCGGCAGCAGAATCTGCACCAGCGTGCGGAAGGTGGAGCAGCCGTCGATGTAGGCCGACTCATCCAGCTCGTGGGGCAGGCCGCGCATGAACTGGATCAGCATGTACACGAAGAACGGCGCACCCGCCAGCGCTGCGGGAACCCAGAAGGGCAGGTAGGTATTGACCCAGCCCCAGTCCGCGTACATCGAGTAGCGCGGAATGATGACGACCGCGTTGGGCAGCATCAGCGTGCCGATGAGGATGGCGAACAGCAGGTTCTTGCAGGGGAAGTTGAAGCGCGCAAAGCCGTACGCCACCAGCGTGGAGGACACCAGCGTCAGAATGACCGTCGGGATGACAATCTGGAAGCTGTTCCAGAAGAAGTTGGCATAGGAGTTCTGACCAACGCCGACCCAGCCCTCCGCAAAGTTGTGGAACTGGTAGACGAAGTACTGCCAGAAGCCGCTGCCGGGGTTCGCTTCCATCCAGGCCTGATAGCCCGCGCCCGTCCATGCGCTGGGCCACAGCGCCGTGGAGCCGAAGATTTCCTCATTGGTCTTGAACGCCGCAAAGAACATCCACACGATGGGGTAAATCAGCACCAGGCCGATCAGGATGATCAGCAGATAGGAGAAAAACAGATTCAGCTTGGATTTCTTTTTCATGCGATCACCCCCTTAATCATCGTAGCTGACCCAGGCGGAGGAAAAGCGGAAGAGCAGGAGCGTCACGGCCATGATGATCAGGAACATCACCCACGAGATGGCGCTGGCATAGCCCATCTTGAAGTTGGTGAAGGCTTCCTTGTAGAGCTTCAGGCCCATCACGTAGGTGCTCTTCAGCGGGCCGCCGTTGGTGATGACGGACGCGGAGGTGAAGTTCTGCAGGGCCTGAATGGTCTGCATGATCAGGTTGAAGAACAGCACGGGGGAAATCTGCGGAATCGTCACATGCCAGAAGCGGTGCCAGGCGTTGGCGCCGTCGATGGAGGCGGCCTCGTACAGGGACGCGGGCACCTGCTTCAGGGCCGCCAGCGACATGACCATGGAGGAGCCGAACTGCCAGATCTCCAGCGAGCATATGGTGCCCAGCGCGTACCTCGGATCGCCCCAGAACTGAATGGTCTGCAGTCCCAGCGCGTTGATGTAGGCGTTGACGATGCCGTTATCCTGGAAGAGCACCTTCCACAGCACAGCCACCGCCACGCTGCCGCCAAAGAGGGACGGGATGTAATACACCGTACGGGCCAGGTTGATGCCCCTCATGTCCCGGTTCAGGAACATGGCAACCGCCAGGGAGAGGATCAGCTTGCCGGGGACAACCGCGAGGGTGAAGATGCCCGTCGCCTTCAGGGACTTGACAAAGTCCGCGTCGCGGGTGAACAGGCGGACGTAGTTGTCCAGGCCGATGAATTTGACGGACGAGCCCAGGCTGTAATTGCAGAACGAGTACAGCAGCGACATGATGAAGGGGTACAGCTGCAGCACCACAAACCCGAGCAGCCAGGGAGCGATGTACAGGAAGGCCTGATAGTCCCTGCGGGTGTAGCGCCGACGACGGGGTTTGGTCGCGGTCTGAACCATGAAAAAGCACCTCCATATCCGCAGAATGCAGCGTATGGGATCAGGGCCTGCCCGATCCCACGCCCTGCATTCCGCCGGGAAATCAAAGGGGAGGGAGAACTCCGGTGAACGCGGAACCCTCCCTCCCGGATGTTAAGCCAGAGGATTGAAGCCTGCCTGATTACTTGTTGGCAGCGTAGTCAGACCACAGATCGTAGACGTTCTGGGCAACCTGCTCGGGCGTGGCGGCACCATAGCCAACCTCCTCGATGGCGTCCCACATGATCTGCTTGGCCTCGGAGCCGTTGTACAGGGAGTCATCCGGGATGCCGGAGTAGGAGGTGCACACGTCGCAGGCGGCAGCCAGCAGATCGCTGATCAGGCCGTTCTCGGCGCAGAGCTCACGGGCGCGGGCCGTGGGCGGCACGGAGCGCACGGCGCCCAGGGTCACCATGGCGGTCTCGTTGTTGTAGAAGTAGTTCAGGAAGTCAACGGCAGCCTCGATGTTGGCGCTCTTGGCGTTGATCGCCAGCACCTGGGGGCAGTTGGAGTTCCAGGCCGGGATGTCGGAGCCAGCGGTCAGCGGGAACTTGCCAGCGGAGAAGGTGTTGCCGGGCGCGGCGGCAGCCAGCGTCTCACAGGTGGAGGTGTAAGCCAGGCAGGCCACGTACTTGTCGCCGGCGACCCAGTTGGGATCGTTCTGCATGTTGTCGCCCTCGTAAGCAGCCATGTAGGACACGGGCGCCACCACATGCTCATCAAACAGGCGCTTGACGAACTTGAAAACCTCGGTCAGCTCAGCCTCGGAGAAGTTGACAGTCTTGGTGTCCACATCGAAGAAGGTCTTACCCTCACAATTCTGCTTGGCCCAGGCAGTCGTAGCCACAGCAACCATGGTCTTGTTGGCCTCGAACAGGTAGACGGAGGGATCCGCCTCATGCACCTGCTTGGCCCAGGCAAAGACGTCATCCCAGGTGTACTGGGTGCTGAAGTCGATGCCGAACTTGGCAGCCATTTCGTTGTTCACAAGGATGGCACCGCCGGAAACGCCGGTGGGCACGCCGTACTGCTTGCCATCGAAGCCACCGTTCATGGGCAGTTCATAGTAAGCGGGATCGGACAGGGAGAAGTCGAAGGCCGTGGTCTTCAGGTCGACCAGGTACTGCGCCTCGGTCAGCGCGTAGGCCGGCAGGAAGGCGGGGTCGATCTGGATGATGTCGGGGGCAGTGCCGCCCGCCAGCTGGGTCGCCAGCTTGTCGTTGTAGCCATCGGAGGAGCCGTACTCGGCCTCGATCTTGACGTTGGGATGCAGCTCCATGTACTGCTCGATGACAGCCATGGTCGCCTCATGACGGGCGTCGCCGCCCCACCAGGAGAAACGCAGGGTGATGGTCTCCTCTGCCATCGCCGCAGCGCCCAGGCTCAGCAGCATGCACAGGCACAGCATCAGCGCAACCAGTTTCTTCATGGATAGAAACCTCCTCTTTTTTCGATTGCCTCAGCAATCCGTTGTGTATATTCTAACATTTTTCAACCATAACGTACAGAATGCGTCCGTGCTCAATTTTCTTCATCGCTTGTCACCTTACGGAGGAAAAGGTATCATTCATTGTCCGGGGACGCATGGGATGATACTTCCTCTCCTTCCACTTCCGGCGTCTGCTTTGCCGGAATCCAGAAGCTGATCTCCGTCCCCTTCCCGACCTCGGATTGGATGCGCAGCGCGCTCTGGGGCCCGTAGTAGAGCATCAGCCTGCGGTTCAGGTTGGTCAGGCCGATGGATCGGCTGGATTCATCGTTGATCCGCACAAGCAGCTCCTCGATCTCCTGCTCCGTCATGCCCACACCCGTGTCCGATACCGTGATGCGCACGCCGCCATCCTCCCGCTCCGCCTTGGCCCAGATGTACATCCGCTCACCGTCGCATCTCATGCCGTGCAGCAGGCTGTTTTCCACCAGCGGCTGGATCATCAGCCGGAACACGGGCGTTTGCTCCAATCCGTCCTCCGCCTCGTAGTACATGATGAACCGGTCCCCGAAGCGGAACTGCTGCACCGCGGCATACTTGCGCAGATAGCGGAATTCCTCCTCCAGCGCGACGGTCTCCTGCGGGTTGCTCAGCGCATACCGCAGAATGTCGGAGATGCGCTGCACCATTTCGCCCGTGTCGATGGGCGACGTGATGCCCTTGCGGATTTCCATCTGCAGGGTCTGCAGGGTATTGTAGAGGAAGTGCGGGTTGATCTGCAGCTGCAGCGCCATCAGCTCGGAGTGCTCCTTCGCCAGCTGATTCTCCCGCAGCTGCATCTTGAGGCTGTTCTCCTGCAGGAACATGTAGATGATGTTGTTCATCACCATGTCGTACTCATCATCCACCTTCTTGTCCGGCTGCGCGACGGGCAGGCCCTTCTCCGCCGAATCGAACATGTCCAGCATCCGCTCAATCTGGGCGAAGGAGCGCCTCGTGGTGACATACGACAGCAGCAGGGTGATCACGATGTTCAGCAGGAACATCCACAGCACGCCCTGAATGCTGCTCCACGCCTGCTTGTTCATCAGCTTCGAGGAGACGCTGGTCACGATCATCATCTCGTCATAGGCGCCCGTGTTGATGTAGTACGTCTGATCCTCGCCCCGGAACCAGCCCTGATAGCCGATGGTGTAATCCTCCATGCCCAGCAGCCGGTTGATATCCGCCTGTGACAGGCTGCAGCCGTCCTCGTTGCTGACCGAAACAAGGATGCTGCCGTTCTTGTCCAGCAGGGTGATCGCCTCGTATTCGCGGGTCAGCAGCGTCTGCATGATGTTGCCCAGCTTGGAGGGCACCACGTTCACCACCACGCAGCCGTTCTGCATCAGCAGCCGCCGGAAGAAGGAGATCATCGTCTGGCTATAGTTGCCCGTGCGCTGACACAGCATGGTCTTTGTGCCCGGATCCATCTCCTGATAGAGCGGAAGCCACGACAGGTCGGGCGAGGTTTCCAGGTCGCTGAGGCCACGATAGGACGCGAAATACCGCGGCGCATCATCCAGATAGATGTAGATGGAATCAATATACGCATGGGTGTTGACAACGCTGTCCAGCACGGAGCGCAGGCTGGAGAGCATGATCGCGTCGGTATAGGAGATCGACTTCTCACTCAGCGAGTGGCGCAGCGCCATCGACATGCGCATGGAGCCGGTCAGCAGGTCGTTCTGGGTGAACACATTCGAGATAATCAGTTCACAGTTGCTTTCTGCCGCCGCCATGGTCTGCGAGCCCTTCTGGTTGATCTCTGCCTCCGTGCTCTTGACGGACAGGTAGACCGAAAACAGGCACAGCAGCAGCGTGGGGATCATCATCAGCAGAAAGAACTGCCCTGCACGGCGCAGAAAATACCGTTGCTTCGTTTTCAGGGGCCGCGTCATTCGTCCACATCTCCCCCCAGAACGGATTTGCGGTATTCGCTCGGCGTCATGCCATAATAGCTTTTGAATGCCCGGCTGAAATTCTTGGGGTTATCGTACCCGACAAAATAGGCGATGTCATAGCTGCGGTTGCGGGCGTCCATCAGCATATCCTTCGCCTTTTCCATCCGGACGCGAATCAGGGCATGGGAAAAGCTCTCGCCGCTCTTTTCCTTGAAATTGCGCGACAGATAGCTGGGGCTGAGATGCACCCGCTCCGCCGCCCGCTCCAGGGAGGCGTCCCGGCTGTGCTCGTTGATGTAGGTCAGCACCTCCTGGATGGTCTCCTGCCAGAAGCTGCGCGGGAGCTCCTTGCTCTGCTGCGTCTCCTGATCGAGCTGGGTGCGGATGCTCTCAAAGCATTCCATCAGCGCGGCAAAGCTGACCGGCTTGAGCAGGAAATCCACCGCCTTGTAGCGGATCGCGCTGCGGAAGTATTCGTAGTTCTGATGGCTGGAGAACAGAACCACCTTCACCTGCTCGTTCTCGAGCCGCTGGCACAGCTGGATGCCATCCATATCCGGCATCTGCACGTCGCTCATGACCACATCCACCGGCTCCTGCTGAAAATAGGCCAGCGCCTGCTGGGCGGATGTGAAGGTTCCCGCCACCTCAAAGCCAACGTTCTGCCAGGGAAACAGGCTGCCCATGCCCTCCGCGATCTTTGGTTCATCATCCACGATGATCAAGCGATACATTCGACTGTTCCCGCCTTTCTCCAGCCGTAGTCGCATCATTGGAAGCAATATGCGTATAGCTTAAGTATACTTTACTCGTCAGCAAAATGCAAGGGATCCAAAAATGCGCAGCAGCGCACAAAATGATTCCTTTCCCGCCGGCGCGACGCAGCGCTTTCCACCGGCCCAACGCCCCTGCCGGGCAGGGGCAGCATGAAAAAGAATATGAAATTCCGCATTGACAAACCCGCCGCACATACTGTATAATACAGACAAGGTTGAGCGCTAAACGTACGTAATTCCATACTTTGATCAAGGAGGTTTGAACATGAATCGGTTCATCAAGCTGGTCTCCCTGCTCCTGGCGCTGTGTCTTGTGCTCGCTGCGGTGCCCTTCGCGTATGCGGAGGACGAGGTCATTGACGCGGAGCTGACCTGCACCATTACCCTGGGCAACTGGCCGCCGGACACCGCCGCCGATGCGGAAAAGGCCCTGTTCGAGGGCTACAGGGCCACCATGGCCAGACAGTATCCGAATGTCACCCTGGTGCCGGACTACTATTCCTACAGCCTGAGCAACTACGTGCCCATGGCCAAGGGGCATACCGCGCCCAGCATCTTCCAGCCGCCCTTCACCGATCCGCAGCTGCTGATCAGCCAGGGGCTGGTGGGCGACGTGACCGACGCGCTGGAGCAGTTCGGCGTGCTGGATCAGTTCAGCCCCTCCTATGTGGAGATGCTGGCGGACGAAAACGGGCGCATCTATGGCCTGCCCCGCGATGGCTATGTGCTGGGCATGCACATCAACATCGACCTGTTCCGTGAAGCGGGTCTGATGACCGAGGACGGTCTGCCCATGTACCCCAGAACCCTGCAGGAAATGGCGGAATACGGTCAGATCATCCGGGAAAAGACGGGCAAGGCCGGTCTGGTCTTCCCGGCGAGCGAGACCTACGGCGGCTGGCTGTTCACCAACATCGCCTGGAACTTCGGCTGCGTGGGCGAGAACGCGCTGGAGTATCAGGATGAGGATGGGCGCTGGGTGTGCAACTTCACCTCGCCCGAGTGCGTCGCCGCCATGGAGTTCATCCGCGATCTGAAGTGGAAGTATGACATTCTCAACGCGGACGCCACCACCACGGACTGGGCGGGCGCCCACTCCCTGCTGGGCACGGGCGAGGCCGCGATGAACTTCGCCGCCGATGACTCCGTGGATCAGCCCACCGCCAACAAGGGGCTGCCGGTGGATTCCTTCGCGCTGATTCCCTTCCCCGCCGGCCCCGAGGGCCGCTACGCCCTGGCGGGCGGCACCTGCTACATGTTCTCCCCCGACATCACAGGCGATCAGGCCATCGCCCTGATGGCATATCTGAAGGTGCTGGGCAAGCTGCCCTTCCTGGATGACGAGATCATCGCCGGCATGCGGGCCGACTACGCCGCCAAGCGCGACCGCGGCGCGCCTGTGCTGCCCGCCATCAGCGCCTGGACGGACGAGAGCTACAACGCCGCCAAGCAGGCCATCATCGACGAATACTGCAACGTGGATATGCGTCTGTACAATGACTTCTTCGATTCCATCAGCGAGGGCACCATCACCCTCAAATCCGAGGAGCCCATCTTCGCCCAGCAGCTGTATCGCGAGCTGACCGCCGTGGTGCAGCGCGTCATCACCCGGGAGGGCGCGGATGTGACAAAGGCGCTGCTCAAGGCCGAGGAATCCTTCCAGGAGTACCTCGATGATGAGTACAACGATCAGTGATACGACGCGATGAAAGCAGGGGCGGCGGAGCATCCCTCGCCCCCACGCTTTCGCATCCGAAGGACGGTCTGGAGGGATCATCGTGAGCAAAGGCAGGAGCCGGGTTTTGTCAGGCGCAAGGGGGCTGGAATCCGCCAAGGCATGGCTGATCATGCTGCCCAGCCTGATTCTGATGACATTCTTCGTGTGGGAGCCCCTGTTCGAGAGCGTCCGCATGAGCCTGTACAAGACGCGCAATGTGGAGCTGGTCCGGTTCATCGGCCTGGAGAACTACCTCAGCGTCATGAAGAAGGACGATTTCCTCCAGGCCCTGACAAACACCTTTTCCTACACCTTCTGGTCGCTGCTCATCGGCTTTCTGCTGCCGATTGTGCTCGCCATCCTCATCGGTGAAACGCGCCGGGGGAAGGGCTTCTTCCGCACGGTGGCCTATCTGCCCAACATGCTACCGGGGCTGGCGGTCGTCATTCTGTGGTCGTCCTTCTTCTCCGGCGGGCCCACGGGCGTGCTCAACATCCTGCTCAGCACGTTCGGCATTCCGCCGCAGACCTACCTGACACGGGCGGACTGGGTCATACCCATCATCATTCTGATCGCCACCTGGAAGGGCGCGGGCGCGACGGCCCTCATCTACATGGCGAGCATCGCGGGCATCAGTCCCGAGCTGTACGAAGCCGCCACCATCGACGGGGCCAACGTGGGACAGCGCATCTTCCACATTCTGCTGCCCGCGATCCGGAAGCTGACGGGGACGCTGCTGATTCTGCAGATCATCTCCGTGTTCCAGATCATGTACGAGCCCATGGTGCTGACCAAGGGCGGCCCGGACAACGCCTCTCTGTCGCTGATGCAGCTGATGTGGCAGTACGCCTTCGGCGGCTCGATGAATTACGGCAAGGCCTCCGCCGTGGCGGTGATCGTCACGATCATCCTGCTGCTGATGACGGCTGTCTATTCCTACTTCAACCGCAGGGAATCCGACTGGGAGTGAGGAGGCGGAGCACATGAAAAAAGCAGTTTATTCCGGCGTCATCCGGGAATACGACATGCACTCCGCCTCCGTGCGGGTCGGCTATGCGATCATCGTTCTCCTCTGCCTGCTGATGACGGTGGTGGCCCTCTTTCCGCTGGTCTGGGTCATCCTGGCCGGCTTCAAGGATCTGAAGGAATTCATGTCCAGCACCTCCCTTCTGCCCGCTTCCTTCAGCCTGAATGCCTACGTCCTCACCTGGACGCAGCTGGACATCGCCCGAAACTACCTCAACTCGTCCATCTCCGTAGCGGGCAGCGTGGTGTGCGCCATCGTCTTTAACGGCCTGCTGGGCTACGGGCTGGGCATCCTCCGGCCCCGGGGCTACAGCGTGGTCAAGAAGCTGGTGATGCTCTCTCTCCTTCTGCCCACGACCATCAGCATCGTGCCCCTGTTCATGAACATTCAGAAGCTGAACCTGGGCAATTCCTTCCTGCCGCTGTGGCTGTCCTTTGGCGCCAACGCCATGTACGTCGTCCTTTTCGTGCAGTTTTTTGAATCGCTGCCCCGCTCCATCATCGAAGCGGGCCACATCGACGGCGCCAGCCAGCTGCAGACCTTCTTCCGGATCGTGCTGCCGCTGTCCAAGCCCATCTGCGCGGTGATCTCCATCTTCGCCGTCAACGCCGCCTGGTCGGACTTCCTCCTGCCCTACCTGGTGCTGCGCGGCGCGTCCATGCAGACGGTGATGGTGCGCCTGTTCGTGTTCAGCACCGAGCAGACCGTCAACGCGGATGCGATGATGCGCTCCGTGGTGTTCTCGATGATCCCGCCGATCATCCTGTTCTTCATCTTCCAGAAGCAGCTGACCGAAAACGCCGTTTCCGTGGGCATCAAGGGCTAATTCCCAAAGACTTACAACGATAGGGGCGATTCCTGTGGCGAAAGCAGCAGATGTCTATTTTGTGGTGGATCCGTGGAAGGTCATCGAGCGGGGCTTTGATCCGGCCCATGCCCGCGTGAGCGAGTCCGTGTTCTCCCTGGCCAACGAGTCCATGGGCGTGCGGGGCTGCTTTGACGAGGGCGGCAGCGTGGACAGCCTGCGGGGCGCGTATGTCAACGGCGTGTATGAGCTGGAGCAGCTCAGCCGCTCCTATCGGGGCATCATCGACAAGTCCCATTTCATGATCCCCTGCGCCGAGTGGCTGATGACAGGCATCGAGCTGGACGGCGAGACCCTCGACCTGGGCAGGGTGCGCTTCAGCGATTTCGTCCGGGAGCTGGACATGCGCGCCGGAACGCTGACGCGCAGCTTCGTGTGGACGACAGCCTCCGGCAAGTCGCTGCGCCTGACGTTCCTGCGCTTTGTGCACATGGTGCACCGGGACAGGGCCTATCAGCGCATCACCCTTGAGCCGCTGAACTTCTCCGGCAGCGTCGCGTTTTCCTCCACGCTCTCCTTTGACGTGGTGCACGAGGGCCGCCAGCGCTGCTTCTGGCAGAAAGCGCGCGCCGTGGCGGATGATCACCGCATGCTGCTCCAGTCCCGCACAGGCCAGTCCGGGCAGGAGGTCTGGGCAGGGGCACTGGTGGACCTTCCCGCCCGGGCAAGCGCCACCACGGACGAAAGGTCCGCCACGCTCTCCGCCGTCATCAACCTGACGCAGGGCGTGGCGACCCATGTGGACAAGCGGGTAGTAATCCGCTTTGACGGCACCGGGGGCGAAACGCTGTGGCAAAGCGGCGTGGAGGCCCTCGCCGCCGCTGAAAGGGTGAGCCTGGACGAGGCCATGGCGTCCCAGCGAGCTTTCTGGGACAGATGGTGGCGCACCTCCGACATCCTCATCGAGCCGGCAGACGGGGAAGCACTGTCCACCGTCGCGGCGGAGCAGCAGGGCATCCGCTTCTGCAGCTTCCAGCTGGCCCAGACCTACAACGGCGGCAGCATGCGTCACAACATCGGCGCGAAGGGCCTGACCGGCGAGGCCTACAACGGTCATGCCTTCTGGGATACCGAGGCCTGCTGCCTGCCCTTCTATCTGTTCACCAACCCCGCAGCCGCCCGGGACCTGCTGCTGTTCCGCTACAACACGCTGCCCATGGCCATCGAGCGCGCCAAAATGCTGGACTGCCGGGGGGCGTGCTACCCCATCGCCACCCTGAACGGCGACGAGGCCTGCGCCCTGTGGCAGCATGCCAGTCTGCAGCTCCAGCCCAGCACGGCAGTAGCCTACGGCATCTGGCACTATGTGCGCGTGACGGAGGACATGGACTTCCTCTGGCGCTATGGCGCGGAGATGCTGCTGCAGATTGCCCGGTTCCTGACCAGCCGCGTGGAGCTCGGCAGCACCACGGGCAAGTACGGCTATTTCGGCGTCATGGGCCCGGACGAGTTCCACATGATGGTCAACAACAACGCCTACACCAACTACATGGGCATGCGCACCCTCGCCTGGGCGGCGGAGGTGCTGACCCGGATGCGGCACGAGCAGCCCGCCGCCTATGCCCAGCTGGCGGAGAGGACGGCCCTCACGGAGGACGAGACCGCCCGATGGCAGCACATCGCGCAGAACATGTACCTCCCGCAGGATGAAACGGGCCTGTTCGAGCAGCACGACGGCTACTTCGATCTGCCCCACACGGACATCGGCGCCATTCCGATGAGCGATTTCCCGCTGTATGACCACTGGTCCTATGACCGCATCTATCGCAGCGACATGATCAAGCAGCCGGATGTGCTGATGTTCCTGTACCTGTACAACTCCTCCTTCACCCGGGAGGTCAAGCGCGTCAACTACGAGTTCTACGAGCCCCGCACCATCCATGAGTCCTCCCTGTCCCCGGCCATCCACTCCATCCTCGCGGCGGAGCTGGACAACATGGACGAGGCGATGCGCTTCTTTGGCTACGCCACCCGGCTGGATCTGGACAACTACAACCGCAACACCCGCGAGGGGCTGCACACCACCAGCATCGCCATGGCATGGATCAATATCGTGTACGGCTTTGCCGGCCTGCGCAGCGACGGGGAACAGCTGCGGTTTGCGCCCCGCCTGCCGGAGCGGTGGAAGCATCTCCGCTTCTCGGTCATGTACCGGGGCCGGGTGATCCGCATCTGTATGGAGCCGGGCCGAACCAGCTTCAGCCTGACGCAGGGCGATCCCCTGACGCTGCTGATCTACGACCGGCCCCTCACCCTGACCGAAAAGGAACTGATTGTCCCCAGACAATGACCCAAGCAGATCCGCCTGCGTCCTGCGGGCGGATTTTTCCATAAGGAGGCTGCCTATGAGCAAGTGGACATTATGCGGAAGCGGATACGACAGAGAGCAGACCGTGACCGACGGCAACCGTTTTCTCTGCGCGAACGGCTATATGGGCCTGCGCGGCGTGTTCGAGGAAGCGGACAGCACCTGGTTCCCGGCGATCACCCTCTCCGGCGTGTATGACCAGTATCAGGATCGCTGGCGCGAGCCCGTCAACGCGCCGCACTGCCTGTATGCCAGGGTGCTGTTCAACGGAAGGGCCATGGCGATTGGCGCGTTGGAGCCTGTTTCCCACCGTGCCGGCATCGACTACGGTGACGGCCTGTATCACCGGGACACGGACTTCGGGCCGGTTGCCATCCGCAGTGAGCGCTTTGTGTCCATGGCGGAAACCCATCTGCTGTGCGACCGCATCGAGCTGCGCTGCGCCGAGGCCGGCGAGGTGACGCTGTACACCGGCATCTCCACGGACATCTGGGACATCAACGGCCCGCACCTGTTTGATTTCGGGTATCAGCAGGGGGAAGCCCTGCTCGTCCGGGCGGTCACCGGTGAGAAGAGGATCACCGTGGCCTCGGCGCAGTGCATACAGGCCGACTTTGCTGCCGAGGAGACCTTCGAGCAGCAGGATGCAGGGCTGTTCCGCGTGCTGCGCTGCCGGGTCAGACCGGGCGATGTGCTGTGCGCAGCCATCTTTGGCGCGGTGTACACCTCCCAGGACGTGGCGCATCCGGCGGAGGCGGCGCAGGCGCTCTGCCGGGCCATGAAGGCAAGGGGCTTCGCGGACTGCCTGACGGCCCACAGGGCCGCGTGGGCGGAGATCAGCCGCTGCTCCGAAGTCCATCTGGAGGGCGACGACGATGCCGCGCTGGGTCTCCATGCCAGCCAGTACCACCTCAACAGCATCGCGCCCCGCCATGCGGACAGCCTGTCCATCCCGGCCCGGGGTCTGTCCGGGCAGACCTACAAAGGCGCGATCTTCTGGGACTCGGAGATCTTCTTCTTTCCCATGTTCGTGTACACCCAGCCGGAGATTGCCCGCTCGCTCCTGCGCTACCGCATCGAAACCCTGCCCGGCGCCCTCAAAAAGGCCGCGGCGTACGGCTTTCGCGGGGCGTTCTATGCCTGGGAGAGCCAGGAGGGCGGCGAGGAGGGCTGCACCAACTTCAACGTTGTGGATGTGTTCACCCATCGCCCCGTGCGCACCTATTTCCGGGACAAGCAGATTCACATCTCCGGCGACATCGCCTATGCCCTTCGCAGCTACTACGAAATCACCGGGGACCGCTCCCTGCTGGAGGCGGGCGGCGCGAGGGTCATTCTGGAGTGCGCCCGCTTCTTCATCAGCCGCGCCTGCTGCCACGCGGACAGGGCTGCGGTGGACTACGCCGACGTCATCGGCCCGGACGAGTACCACGAGCGCGTGACGAACAACGCCTTCACCAACCGGATGATCCGCCACACGATGGAGAGTGCGCTGCTTCTCCGGGAGATCTTTTCGGATCGCGCCGACTGGTTTGATGGTCTGCTCCGCGAACTGGACTACGGGCGGGACTGGCAGCTGCTGCACGATCTGTGCGGGCGCATCGCGCAGCCGGTCGTGCGCAACGGCGTGATCGAGCAGTTCGACGGCTACTTTGCCCTCGAGGACTGCCCGCTGGACACCGTGCGCTCGCGCCTGTGCCATCCCCGCGAATACTGGGGCGGGGATCACGGCGTGGCGGGGGTGACGCAGATCATCAAGCAGGCGGATGTGATCGCCATGCTGGCCCTGTTCCCGGAGGACTTCCCCTTAGAAACCATCGCCGCCAACTGGGCCTACTACGAGCCCCGCACGGAGCATGGCTCCAGCCTGTCGGCCTGCATGTACGCGCTGACCGCCTGCCGCCTCGGCAGACCGGAGCTGGCGTGGGATCTGTTCATGCGAACCGCCACCATCGACATGAAGGGCTGCGGCAAGGAATGGGCCGGGGAAATCTACATCGGCGGCACCCACCCCGCTTCCAACGGCGGCGCGTGGATGATCGCGGCCCTTGGCTTTGCGGGGCTGCGGATGAAAAACGGACAGCCCGAAATCCACCCCCATTTGCCGGAGCAGATCACCAGGCTGTCCTTCCCCATCGTCGCGGGCGGCAGGCGTCTGCGCGTTACCGTGACCCGTGACTGGGGCGTGATTGATTCAGATTTCTGACGCTGGCGCGTTCCACCAGATGCACGGGCAGAATGACGTGCTTCTCCTCAATCGGCTCCTGCCGCACCTGCGCCAGGATCATGTCCGTGGCCAGGAAGCCCTTCTGCTCGGCATCCTGATGGATGGTCGTCATGGCGGGGAACGTGAGCTGGGACAGGTAATGGTCGTCGAAGCCGACGATGGACTTGTCCTGCGGAATGGCCACCCCGCACTCGTTCAGCCCCGCCATGATGCCCGCCGCCAGAATGTCCGCGGAGGCAAAGATGCCGGTGATCTCCGGCTTTTCGCTCAGCAGGCGGCCCAGCTTCTTGCCCTCCTGCACGGAGATTTCCTGGGTGAAAATCAGCGCGGGGTCAAAGGCGACGCCGTACTCCGCCAGGGCCCGGCGATACCCCCGCAGGCGAAGGTCGATGACGCCGCCGGGCTGAATGGTGGGCGACGCAAACGCAATGACCCGATGCCCGTTTTCCAGCAGGTGTCTGGTGGCGATGTAGCCGCCCTGCTCGTCCTCCAGGCCGATGCTGCAGATATCCGGATCGTCCACATAGCTGTCGATGAGCACCAGCGGAATCCCCAGCTTCTTGACGGATTCAAAGAAATCATCCGGATACAGGCCGGTGAGGATCAGACCGGACAGCCGCCAGCTGTGAATCAGGGAGGTCAGGGCCTCCGCGTCCTCGGTGGAGCGGATCATCAGGTAGTAGCCCTCATCGCGGGTGCGCTGCTCCACGCTGGCCATGATGGAGCTCAGGAACGGATCGTCCACCGTGCTGCCCGGGGTTTGCGGCGTAATATGCGTGACCATCCCGATGATGGACGAGTGATCGTTGGCAAGGGAGCGCGCCGTCATGCTGGGAACGTAGTGCTCCCTCTCGATGATCTCCCAGATCTTGGCGATCCGCTCGGCGGAGACGCGGCTCTTCCTGTTGTGCACCACGTTGGACACCGTTGTGATGCTGACACCGGCCTCCGAGGCAATATCCTTTAATGTAACCATCGTTATCTCCAGTGCGTTTTCTTGGTGTGTATCCCTTGCGATACAGCAATAAAATTAGTATACCTTTTTTTCCTTCCAACTTCAATACCACCCGGAAAAAAAGGTGGCTCTGAAGCGATTTTCCGCCTGCCCGGCCCCGGACGTAAAAAGAGGAGGCAAGCGAGTTGCCTCCATGGGGTACCTGTTGCGAATTACTGCTCCAGCGCAGCGACGTAGTCCCGGATGGGCAGATCGCCGGGCTTGCCGGTCTCGGGCGCGGTCAGGCCAGCCAGAATGGTCTCGGAGCTGGTGGCGTCCACGGGCGCGACGGCCTCGGAGAAGGAGATCTCATCCAGCCAGATCACGCAGCGCGCGAAGGCACGGATGTGGAACGCGTTGGTCATGCCCGGGAAGCCGGATGCCTCCAGGTCGATGACCAGATCCTGCCACTCGGTGGTGATGACGGGATGGCT
>JAEDKS010000176.1 GCA_016295665.1 Clostridia bacterium | reverse complement strand
TCTTTGTTGCACCTGTAATGATCATGGCGTATGCGTTATTTGATTTGATTCGGTTTATAATAACGGGTGATTTGGTCTATGGATTGATTGCCGTTGAGCATCTGAACTTTGTTTCTGTGCCGTTGATTGGCATAGGGTTGTATTTCCTCATGGCATTTATGAGCTACGGTTTGCTGGATTTGAAATTGTTTGTCCAAAAGAAAACGAGAAAAAAAGTTGCGAGCTGCAAGAAATTCTGAATATTTCAGATAGTCGGGCAGCGCTTTCAAATGCTGCATACCTTCGCCGCTTTCCGGGCAGAATGGTGCCGGAGGTGGTAAACATGAGTCCCAAGGAGCTTCTGTACATCGAGGATGCGCTGGCTCACGAGCAGTTTCTGCGGAGCCAGTGCCAGCAGGCCGCCGACGCGCTGACGGATCCCCAGCTGAAGGGCTGCGTTCAGAACCTGATGAACCGGCACCAGCAGATCTTCAACAAGTTCTTTCAGCTGATCTGAGGAGGGATGAAGCATGAGCGATCAGGCGATTCTGGAAAATCTTCTGCTGATGGAAAAGGGCGTGTGCGACCTGTACATGCACGGCGCCATCGAGTCCGCGGGCACGCAGAACGTGCACAATGCCTTCAAGAATGCTTTGGACGACAGTCTCTGCATGCAGGGCGACCTGTACAAGGCCATGACCGCCAAGGGCTGGGTCACCGCCGAGCAGGCCCAGCAGCAGCAGATGAACCAGGTGAAGCAGAAGTTTGCCTCCGCGACCATGCAGTGAGGCGCGGCAGGACGGACAGGGGGCGCTCTCCGGCGGGGAGCGCCTTCTTTGCGCGTCAGGCAGGATTTTCCCGTTCGGGGTGCGAATTGAAACAGGGTTCCATACGGATTTTTCCGCTGACAGAAGCGCTTACGAAGGAAAGGAAACGACACCATGGCTTTTACCCACATTCCCGTGCTGTATGACGAGGTGATGACCTGGATGCAGCCCCGTGAGGGCGGCGTGTACTGCGACGGCACCCTGGGCGGCGGCGGGCACAGCGAGGGCATCCTGCGGCTTTCCGGCGGCACCGCCACGCTCTATGGCATCGACCGGGACGAGTCCGCCATCGCCGCCGCCTCGGAGCGGCTGCGGAACTATCCGGGCTTTCACGCGCTGCACGGCAATTTCCATGACGGCAGGGCCCTGCTGGAGGCCGCCGGCGCACCGGCGCTGGACGGCGTGCTGCTGGACTTGGGCGTGTCCTCGCCGCAGCTTGACCGGGGGGAGCGGGGCTTCTCCTACCACGAGGATGCGCCGCTGGATATGCGCATGGATCCCACGCAGGGCATCACCGCCGCCGAGCTGGTGAACACCGCCTCCGAATCGGAGCTGTGCCGCATCCTGCGGGACTACGGCGAGGAGAAGTGGGCGGCCCGCATCGCGGCGATCATCTGCGAAAAGCGCCGGGAGAAGCCCTTCGCCACCACCTTCGATCTGGTGCACGCGGTGGACGCCGCCATCCCGAAGGCCGTAAGGCGCAAGGATGACGGGCACCCCGCCCGCCGCACCTTTCAGGCCATCCGCATCGCGGTCAACGACGAGCTCGATCCGCTGGATCAGGCGCTGTGTGACTTCGTGGCCTGCCTGAAGCCCGGCGGACGGCTGCTGGTCATCACCTTCCACTCGCTGGAGGACAGGCTGGTGAAGCGCTGCTTCCAGCGCCTGCAGCAGCCCTGCACCTGCCCGCCCTCCTTCCCGGTGTGCGTCTGCGGCAAAAAGCCGCAGGTGCGGGTGCTGGCCCGGGGCGCGGTGCCTCCCTCCGAGGAGGAGGTGGCGCGGAACCCCCGCGCCCGGAGCGCCAAGCTGCGGGTCTGCGAGAAGCTGGAGGTGGTCTGATGCCTACGCTGTATGTGGTCGCGACGCCCATCGGCAACCTGCAGGACATGAGCCCCCGGGCCATCGAAACCCTCAGGAGCGTGGCGCTCATCGCCGCCGAGGACACCCGGGTCACCATGAAGCTCTGTCAGGTGTTCGACATCCACACGCCCCTCACCAGCTGCCACCAGCACAACGAGGAGAGCAAGGGCGGCTATCTGGCGGAGCGGATGCTGCAGGAGAACATCGACCTGGCCCTGACCACCGACGCGGGCACACCCTGCGTGTCCGACCCGGGGTATGCGCTGGTACGCGCGGCCTGGGAGCGGGGGATTGAGGTGGTGCCGGTGCCCGGCTGCTGCGCGGGGGTGGCGGCGCTGTCCGCCAGCGGATTCGACGCCCGGGAGTGGGCCTTCTACGGCTTCCTGCCCCGGGAGAAGAAGGAGCTGCGGGACAAGCTGCGGCAGATGGCCCGGGGCGTGCCGGTGGCCATTGTGCATGAGTCCCCCTACCGGGTGGTGGAGCTGATGGAGCAGGTGGCGGAGGTGCTGCCCGCCTGCCGGGTGTCTGCGTCCTGCGACCTGACCAAGCTGCACGAAAAGACCATCCGGGGCACGGCGGGGGAGGTGCTCGCTCTGCTGAAGGAGAACCCCAAGGTGGAGAAGGGCGAGTACTGTCTGGTGCTGGACTTCCACGAGGTGCCCCCGGAGGCGGAGGAACAGCCTGCGGCGGCGCTGTCGCTGGAGGCGCAGCTGACGGAGCTGCTGCTGGCGGGCTGTGACCTGCGGGAGGCCCAGGGGACGCTGGTGGAGCGGGGCGCGAAGAAAAACGCCGTCAAGGCGGCGGCGCTGCGCATCAAGCGGCTTTTTACGGAGGAGGAGAACGCATGAGAGAACTTCAGGCATCAGCCATCACGGAGGCCGTGCGGGCGCTGTGCATCGAGGCCAACCGGAACCTGCCGGAGGACGTGGCCCGGGCGCTGCGGGACTGCCGCGCCCAGGAGCCCTTTGCCCCGGCGCAGGAGATGCTCGACCTGCTGATTCGCAACGAGGGCATCGCCCGGGAAACCCGCATGCCCATCTGCCAGGACACGGGCATGGCGGTGGTCTTTGCCGAGGTAGGGCAGGAGCTGCACATTGCGGGCGACTTTGAGCAGGCGGTGCATGAGGGCGTGCGCCGGGGCTATGTGGAGGGGCTGCTGCGCAAGAGCGTGGTGGGCGATCCCCTGCGCCGGGTGAACACCGGCGACAACACCCCGGCGGTGCTGCACACGCGCCTTGTGCCGGGCGACCGGCTGACGCTGACCGTGGCGCCCAAGGGCTTCGGCAGCGAGAACATGAGCCGCCTGCGGATGCTGACCCCCGCCCAGGGCGTGGAGGGCGTGAAGGCCTTCGTGCTGGAGACGGTGAAGCGGGCCGGGGCCAATCCCTGCCCGCCCATGGTGCTGGGCGTGGGCATCGGCGGTGACTTCGAGCAGGTGGCGGAGCTGGCGAAACGGGCGCTGATGGTGCCGCTGGACGCGCATCATCCCGACCCGTTCTACGCCGCGCTGGAGCAGGAGCTGCTGGAGGCGGTGAACGAAACCGGCATCGGCCCGCAGGGGCTGGGCGGCAGAACCACCTGCCTGGGGCTGCACATCCTGCAGGCGCCGACGCACATCGCCGGGCTGCCGGTGGCGGTGAACGTGTCCTGCCATGTGACCCGGCATGCCACGGCGGTGCTGTGAGCGGGAAGGAGGAAGCGATATGCGTCATCTGACAACGCCTCTGAGCGAGGAAACGGTGAAGTCCCTGCATGCCGGCGAGCATGTGCTGCTGTCCGGCACGGTGTACACGGCCCGGGACGCGGCCCATCTGCGGATGATGGACTGCCTGCGGCGGGGCGAGGAGCTGCCCATCGCGCTGGAGGGGAGCGTCATCTACTACGCGGGCCCCACGCCCACTCCGCCGGGCCGGCCCATCGGCTCCATTGGCCCGACGACCTCCACCCGGATGGACGCCTCCACGCCCACGCTGCTCTCGCTGGGGCTGCGGGGCATGATCGGCAAGGGCATGCGCAGCGCGGAGGTCATGGAGGCCATGCAGGCCCATCCCGCGGTGTACTTCGCCGCGGTGGGCGGCGCGGCGGCGCTGATGGCGGAGTGCGTGACCGCCTGCGAGGTCATCGCCTGGGACGACCTGGGCCCCGAGTCCGTGAAGCGCCTGACCCTGAAGGAGCTGCCGCTGGTGGTCGCCGTGGACTGCTACGGGCAGGATGCCTTTGCGCTGGGACAGGCGGCCTACAGGGAGCAGCAGGCGGGGCGGGCGTGATGGCTTATGCCGCCCCTGTGCGGATGTACAGGCTCTCCCCATCTGTCAGCAGCCCATCAGGCTGGTGACAGAGCACGTCTATGGTGTGCAGCTGCTCCGTGAAGGCGCTCAGCCGGCTGTCCTCCAGCGGCGCGAACTGCTCCAGACGCTTACTGACGGAGTCCCGGTTCAGCTTTCCGAGCGATTCACCGGCGTGAATCAGCGCTTCATCCACAGGCCCCTCCTTCAGCACCGGCACCGATGCCAGCTTTTCTCCGGCAGCCTTCGCAACGCTGCCCAGTCCGCCAAGAAGCCGGGCTTCGATGGCGGTGCGCTGGTAGTCGGCAAGCCGTCCTCGGCAGGCGGTGTACTGCTCGGTGTAGCGGTCAGCGTACTCCTTCAGCTTTTGGGCAG
>JAEDKS010000175.1 GCA_016295665.1 Clostridia bacterium | reverse complement strand
CCGGCGACGTGGTGGTCATCCGCTACGAGGGCCCCAAGGGCGGCCCCGGCATGCGGGAGATGCTCAACCCCACCTCCGCCATCTGCGGCATGGGGCTGGGCGAGAGCGTGGCGCTCATCACCGACGGGCGCTTCTCTGGCGCCACCCGCGGCGCCTCCATCGGTCACGTCAGCCCCGAGGCGGCCTCCGGTGGCCTCATCGCGCTGGTGGAGGAGGGCGACCGCATCGCCATCGACATTCCCAACTGCTCCATCCGCCTGCTCGTCCCGGACGACGTCCTCGCCGAGCGCCGCAAAAATTGGGTCTGCCCCGAGCCGAAGATCAAAACCGGCTATCTGGCCCGTTATGCCAAGCTGGTTTCCTCCGCCGACAAGGGCGCGATTCTGACCTGACACGCCGCCATCGCCTGCCCCGCCAAGGATGTCGGGGCCAGAAAGGATATTGACATGAGCCAGATCAAAATTTTCGACACCACCCTCCGCGACGGTGAGCAGTCCCCCGGCTGCTCCATGAACCTCAAGGAGAAGCTGGAGGTTGCCAAGTGCCTGGAGCGCCTGAAGGTGGACGTTATCGAGGCCGGCTTTGCCATCTCCTCACCCGGTGACTTCGAGAGCGTCTCCGCCATCGCCTCCGCCGTGAAGGACTGCACCATCGCATCCCTGGCCCGCGCCACGGTGAAGGACATCGACTGCGCCTGGGAGGCGGTCAAGCACGCCGCCGACCCCCGCATCCATCTGTTCATCGCCACCAGCCCCGTCCACATGGAGTACAAGCTCAAAATGACCCCCGAGCAGGTGCTGGAGCGCACCGCCGCCATGGTGGCCCACGCCGCGAAGTACGTCCACAACATCGAGTTCTCCGCCGAGGACGCCACCCGCTCCGACGTGGACTTCCTGTGCCGGGTGGTGGATGTCGCCATCCGCAACGGCGCCACCGTCATCAACCTGCCCGACACCGTGGGCTACACCACCCCCGCCGAGATGCAGCAGCTCATCGAGACCGTGCTGCGCCGGGTGGACGGCGCCGACCGGGTGGAGCTGTCCGTGCACTGCCACAACGACCTGGGCATGGCGGTCGCCAACAGCCTGGGCGGCGTGCTGGGCGGCGCCCGGCAGATCGAGTGCACCATCAACGGCCTGGGCGAGCGCGCCGGCAACACCTCCCTGGAGGAGGTCGTCATGGCGATGCACACCCGTCCCGACCTCTACGAGGGCCTGGAGACCCGCATCGACACCACCCAGATTTACCGCGCCTCCAAGACCGTCTACAACATCATCGGTCAGAACGCGCCCCTCAACAAGCCCATCGTGGGCCGCAACGCCTTCCTGCACGAGAGCGGCATCCATCAGCACGGCGTGCTGGCGAACAAAAAGACCTACGAGATTCTCACCCCCGAGGCCGTGGGCATCCACACCCAGGAGCTGGTGCTGGGCAAGCACTCCGGGCGTCACGCCTTCGAGAGCCGCCTGCAGTCCATGGGCTTCAACCTGACCCCCGAGGAGCTGGAGCGCAGCTTCGCGGAGTTCAAGGTGCTCTGCGATAAGAAGAAGGCCGTGGACGATGCCGACATCGAGGCCATCGTCACCCACTCCGCCATGGACGAGGGCGCGGAGAACGGCTGGAAGCTGGACTGGTTCGCCGTCCACACCACCAACTTCACCACCGCCACCTCCACCATGGCCCTCAAGCGCGGCGAGGAGAAGCAGGAGGCCGTGTGCCTGGGCGACGGCCCCATCGACGCCGCCTTCAACGCCATCGACCAGATCATGAAGCCCGTGGAGCACACCTTCGAGCTGTACCGGGTCGGCAGCGTGTCCCAGGGCAAGGACACCCTGGGCGAGGTCAGCGTGAAGCTGAAGGCGCGGGAGCGCACCTTCACGGGCCGCGGCCTGTCCACGGACATCATCGAGGCGTCCATTCTGGCCTACATCAGCGCCGTCAATACCCTGAACGCCTACACCGAGAAGCACAAGGAGGACTGACCCATGGGCATGACCATGACCGAAAAGCTGCTGGCGGCCCATGCGGGGCTCCCGGCGGTCAAGGCCGGCGACCTGATCGAGGCGAAGCTCGACCTGGTGCTGGGCAACGACGTGACCACCCCGGTGGCGGTGGGCGTGTTCGAGGAGGCCGGCTTCGACCGGGTCTTTGACAAGGACAAAATCGCCATCGTGCTGGATCACTACACCCCCTGCAAGGACATCAAGTCCGCCGAGCTGTGCAAGATCGCCCGGGACTTCGCCCGCAGGCATCACATCACCCACTTCTACGACGTGGGCCGCGTGGGCATCGAGCACGCGCTGCTCCCGGAGCAGGGCATCGTGGCCCCCGGCGACCTCATCATCGGCGCGGACAGCCACACCTGCACCTATGGCGCCCTGGGCGCCTTCTCCACGGGCGTGGGCTCCACGGACATGGCAGCCGGCATGGCCTCCGGCCTGAACTGGTTCAAGGTGCCCGCCGCCATTCAGGTGGTGCTGAAGGGCCACCTGCGCCCCTTCGTGTCCGGCAAGGACATCATCCTGCACCTGATCGGCAGAATCGGCGTGGACGGTGCCCTGTACCGCAGCCTGGAGTTCACCGGCGAGGGCGTTCACGACCTGAGCATGGATGACCGCTTCACCATCGCCAACATGGCCATCGAGGCCGGTGGTAAGAACGGCATTTTCCCGGTGGACGAAAAGACCATCGAGTACGTGACGGGCCGCGTGCATCGCCCCTGGACCGTGTACGAGGCTGACCCCGACGCCGTCTACGAGCGGGTGGTGGAGATCGACCTGGACACCCTGGAGCCCACCGTGGCGCTGCCCCACCTGCCCAGCAACACCAAGACCGTCCGCGAGGTGGCGGGCCTGCCCATCGACCAGGTGGTCATCGGCAGCTGCACCAACGGGCGCATTAGCGACATGCGCATCGCGGCCTCCATCCTCAAGGGCCGGAAGGTTGCCGAGGGCGTGCGCTGCATCGTCATTCCCGCCACCCAGCAGGTCTACATGGACTGCATCACCGAGGGCCTGACCCAGATCTTCATCGACGCGGGCTGCGCCGTGTCCACGCCCACCTGCGGCCCCTGCCTGGGCGGGCATATGGGCTGCATGTGCGCCGGTGAGCGCGCCGTCACCACCACCAACCGCAACTTCGTGGGCCGCATGGGCCATGTCCGGAGCGAGGTCATTCTCGCTTCCCCCGCCGTCGCCGCCGCCAGCGCCGTGAAGGGCTGCGTCGCCGCGCCGGACGCGCTGTAAGGAGGTACATCATGGTCACAGGCAAGGTCTACAAGTACGGGGACAACGTGGATACCGACGTCATCATCCCCGCCCGCTATCTGAACGCCCCCTCCCCGGAGGAGCTGGCGAAGCACTGCATGGAGGACATCGACCCCGCCTTCGCGGGCAAGGTGCAGCCCGGCGACATCATGGTGGGCGGCGCCAACTTCGGCTGCGGCTCCTCCCGGGAGCATGCCCCCATCGCCATCCGCGCCTGCGGGGTGCGCTGCGTGATCGCCGCCAGCTTCGCCCGCATCTTCTACCGCAACGCCATCAACATCGGCTTCCCGATTCTGGAGTGCCCGGAGGCGGCAGCCGCCATTCAGAGCGGCGATCAGGTTTCCGTGGACTTCGACACCGGCGTCATCGTGGACGAGACCACGGGGGCGCGCTTCCAGGCCACGGCGTTCCCGCCCTTCATTCAGGGCATCATCCGGGAGGGCGGTCTGCTGCCCTATCTCAAGAACAAGCTGAACGCCTGACGGGCGGGGAGGGAACCACCATGGAGTATCGCATCGCATTGACCAAGGGCGACGGCATCGGCCCGGAGATCGTGGACGCCGCCGTCCGGGTGCTGGAGAAGGTGGGGGAGCGCTTCGGTCACACCTTCCACTTCACCGAGTATCTGCTGGGCGGCGCCGCCATCGACGCCACCGGCACGCCCCTGCCCCAGGAGACCATCGACGGCTGTCTGGCGTCGGACAGCGTGCTGCTGGGTGCCGTGGGCGGCCCGAAGTGGGACGGCATGCCCGCCGCGCTGCGCCCCGAGAAGGGCCTGCTGGGCATCCGCGCCGCCATGGGGCTGTACACCAACCTGCGCCCCGCCCGGCTCTATCCCGCGCTGAAGGACGAGTGCCCCCTGCGGGCGGACATCGTGGCCCAGGGCTTTGACCTGATGATGGTGCGCGAGCTGACCGGCGGCATCTACTTCGGTGAGCGGGGCCGCCGCGAGGGCAAGTACGGCCCCGAGGCCTACGACACCGAGAGCTACAGCGTCATGGAGATCGAGCGCATTCAGCGCGCGGCCTTCGACGCCGCCATGAAGCGCCGGAAGAACCTGATTTCCATCGACAAGGCCAACGTGCTGGAGACCAGCCGCCTGTGGCGGGAGACGCTGCAGCGGGTGGCGCAGGACTATCCGGAGGTCACGGTGACCAACATGCTCGTGGACAACGCCGCCATGCAGCTGGTGCGGAATCCCAGCCAGTTCGACGTGGTGGTGACGAGCAACATGTTCGGCGACATCCTCTCCGACGAGGCCAGCCAGATCACCGGCTCCA
>JAEDKS010000174.1 GCA_016295665.1 Clostridia bacterium | reverse complement strand
CCTCCAGCGTATGATGCCCTCATGGTATCGCATTTTTTCCGTTCCGTCAAGGCGGAGGGGATATCCTTCATCAAATTATAATCGGGCTTTTTCTCACGATGCGCACGCACCAGCAGCATCATGGGGCGGCGCAACTCGTCCGCCATACCGGGCTGGTTCATCATTTCCTCCGGCGGCTGCACCTCCTCCACCGCCTCCAGGACGAAGCCCAGCTTGAGCAGCCCGCCAAGAATCTGCGTCAGGGTGTGGTGCTGCTTCACCACCTCGCACCCCAGGAAGTGCGTCCGGCGCGGGCCGGGAGTGAAATAGCCGTCCACAGGCCAGTAGGCCGGGGTGCCGTCCAGGCGGTATACCCAATCCTGCCCCACGCCAGCGGTGAACACGGGATGCTCGATGTTGAACAGCAGCACCCCGCCCGGGCACAGCGTATCCAGCACCCGGCGGAACACATCCGTCAGGTCGGCCACATAGTGCAGGGCAAGGTTGGAAATCACCACGTCCCAGGCTTCCGCCGGGTAGTCGTACGCTTCCAGCGGGCAGACACGGTAGGTGATGTTCTCCCCCGGATTGCGGTGGCGGGCTTCCTCCACCATGCGCTCGCTGGCATCAATGCCCAGCACCTGCCGGGCACCCATCTCCGCGGCATAGTGACAATGCCAGCCGTAGCCGCAGCCCAGGTCCAGCACTCGCTTTCCTTCGAGGGGCGGCATCAGCGTCCGGAACTGCGGCCAGTCCCCCGCCGCCTTCAGGCCCTCCCGGCTCCGGGCCATCCCCGCATAGGCCCGGAAAAAGGTCTCGTTCTCATACTCGTTTGTCATGGCGCATCCTTTCCGGCGGGCGCTTTCCTGTGGATGGTGCGCTCCGCTTCCTCCATGATACCAGATTGTCCCAGGAATGCAAGCCCTCCGCGCATTTCCCGCTTGACACCCCGGCCCAGGCATGGTAAAATGATCCACGATAAGGGAGTAGTCGGCGCTTTGTGCGCTGCAAGGTCATCATCCCGGAGGCAACTCCTGGCTTTGTACGATGCGACGAGACTTATCCATCATGCGGGTTGTGATGGATGAGCCTCGTTTTTCTATCACATCCGGCCACACCCCACGCCTTGAAGGAGGAAGGGATACCATGGCAGTCTTTGCATGCCTGGGCGACAGCATCACCAGCGATCAGGTCACGGGCATCGGCACGGTGGTGGCGCGGAAGCTGGGCGCGACCGTCTGCGGCAACTTCGCCTGCGGCTACGCCACCTGCTCGGACTGGCACGACGGGGCGCGGAACGTGACCCGCGTCACCCTGACGGAGCCGCCCAACACCAACACCGACGACAACGTGCTGAGCAATCAGGTGCGCCGCCTGCTGCAGGCGCTCACGCCCCGGGGCGGGGAAATCCGCTGGCACCACCCCGCCTCCGGCAGCTTCGCGCTGCCCCCGGAGGTGGGCACCGGCCTGGGCACCCTGCCCCCGCCGGACATCCTCTACATCGCCATCTCCACCAACGACGGGAACCACCCCTTCAACGCGGTGGCGGACGATGCGGAGGCCGTGCTGCGCCAGCCCTACGGGGCGCTCGACCGCTGCGGCATCGCCTCGGCGCTGCGCTGGGCAGTGGAGACGCTGCGCTGCGCCTGCCCGCAGGCCCGCATTCTGGTGGCGACGCCGCTGCACGCCGTGTCCGACCAGCCCTGGATGAGCGAGGAGAGCACGGGCCTCAAGCGCCGCATCATCCTGCGGGTGTGCGAGGCGCTGGGGGTGGAGGTCATCGACAGCTTCCGCGACAGCGGCTTTACCCCGGAGGTTGCCGCCGCCCACGGAGGCGTTCACCCGGACGAGGAATGGAAGGAGCGAATCGCCTGCTTCGTGGCGGACACCATCCGCGACCGCTGCCTTCCGGACTGATTCACGCAACAAGGAGGAGACGCAATCATGGAACTGCTGCTACCCATCGTTCTGTTTCTGCTGGGCTTTGCGCTGCTCATCAAGGGCGGCGACTGGTTCGTGGACGGTGCCACGGGCCTGGCCCACCGCTTCCACCTGCCGGAGCTGCTCATCGGCGCCACGGTGGTGTCCATCGGCACCACGCTGCCGGAGGTGATGGTCTCGACCCTGGCGGCGGCGGAGGGCACCGGCGGCATCGCCTACGGCAACGCCATCGGCTCCATCATCTGCAACACCAGCCTCATCGCCGCCCTGACCATGGCGATTCGCCCCGGTCAGGTGGACAGCCGCAGCCTGCGCCTGCCCATGGCCTTCTTCCTGGGCGCGGCGGTGTTCTACAGCGTCATCGCCTATGCCTTCGGGCGGTTTGACCGCTGGGTGGGCATCGTGCTGCTGTGCGCCTTCGTGTGCTACATGGTGCTGACCATCCGGCAGATGAAGCAGCATCCCGACCTGGCCCCCGCCGACGCGGAGGAGGCGCAGCCCGAAAAGGAGCGCACCCTGCTCATGGAGATCGTGCTGCTGGTGGTGGGTGCCGCCTGCATCGCGGTGGGCGCCAACCTGCTGGTGGACAACGGCACCATCATCGCCTCGGCCCTGGGCGTGCCGGAGGCGGTCATCGGGCTGACCATGGTGGCCCTGGGCACCTCCCTGCCGGAGCTGGTCACCGCCATCACGGCCCTGGCGAAGGGCCACAGCGCCCTGAGCCTGGGCAACATCATCGGCGCGAACGTGTTCAACCTGGTGCTGGTCAGCGGCCTCGCCGTGACCATCAGCCCCTTCCAGGTGCCCGCCGAGCGGCTGGTGGGCGGCTTCAACTCGTCCCTGGTCATCGACATCCCGGTCATGTTCGCGGTGATGCTCATCCTGTGCGTCCCGGCGCTGAAGGACGGCAAGCTGCGCCGCTGGCAGGGCGTGACGCTGCTGTGCATCTACGCGGCGTTCAACATCCTGCAGTTCGTGCTCTGAGTCCCATCGCAGCCCCGGCCCCTGTGCGGCATACCCGCGCCGGGGCCTTTTGCGTGGGAAGCGCAACAGAAAAGCAGGGGCCGCCCGGGCGGTCTTTGCCGCGCCGGGACAGCCCCTGCCGTCCGGGAACTTATCAAAACCGTATCGTTATCCGCGCTTCCCTCCGCCCTTGCGGCGCGCAGCTCACTTGCTCTGCAGGTACTGGTCGATGGCGGCGGCGGCGGTCTTGCCGGCGCCCATGGCGAGGATGACCGTGGCGGCGCCCGTCACCGCGTCACCGCCGGCGTACACGCCCTCGCGGGAGGTCAATCCGGTGGCCTCCTCCACGATGATGCCGCCCCAGCGGGTGGTCTCCAGGCCCCTGGTCGTGGTCTTGATGAGCGGGTTGGGGCTGGTGCCCAGGGCCATGATCACGCAGTCCATGGGTAGATCCTCCTCGCTGCCGGGAATGGCAACGGGACGGCGGCGACCGGAGGCATCCGGCTCGCCCAGCTCCATCTTCTGGCAGCGCACGGACTTCACCCAGCCCTGCTCGTCCCCGGCGATGGACACGGGGTTGGTCAGGAAGGCAAAGCGGATGCCCTCCTCCATGGCGTGCTCCACCTCCTCGCGGCGGGCGGGCAGCTCGGCCTCGGTGCGGCGGTAGATGATGGTGACCTCGGCGCCCATGCGGCGGGCGCAGCGGGCCGCGTCCATGGCGACGTTACCGCCGCCCACCACCGCCACGGCCTTCGCGGGCTGGATGGGCGTGGCGGAATCCGGCCGATAGGCCTTCATCAGGTTGATGCGGGTCAGGTACTCGTTGGCGGAGTACACGCCCTTCAGGTTCTCGCCGGGGATGTTCATGAACTTGGGCAGGCCGGCGCCGGAGCCGACAAACACGGCCTCGAAGCCATCCTCCTCCATCAGCTCGTCGATGGTGATGGTGCGACCGATGACCACGTTGGTCACGATCTCCACGCCCAGCGCCTTCAGGCCGTCGATCTCCTTCTGCACGATGGCCTTGGGCAGACGGAACTCGGGGATGCCGTACACCAGCACGCCACCCGCCAGATGCAGCGCCTCGTACACTGTCACCTGATAGCCCTTCTTCGCCAGATCGCCGGCGCAGGTCAGGCCGGAGGGGCCGGAGCCGATGACCGCCACCCGGTGTCCGTTGGACGCGGGCTTCTGGGCGGCGGCGGCGCCATGGGCATTGTGCCAGTCCGCCACGAAGCGCTCCAGACGGCCGATGGCCACCGGCTCGCCCTTCTTGCCGCGCACGCACTGGCCCTCGCACTGGCTCTCCTGCGGGCACACGCGACCGCAGACCGCCGGCAGGCTGGAGGACTGGCTGATGATCTGATAGGCGGCCTCGAAGTTGCCCTCCGCCACCTCACGAATGAACTCGGGGATATGGATGCTCACCGGGCAGCCCTGCACACAGAAGGGCTTCTTGCACTGCAGGCAGCGCTTCGCCTCGTCGATCGCCGTGGCCTCGTCGTAGCCCAGGGCCACCTCCAGGAAGTTGTGGCTCCGAACCTCCGGGGCCTGCGAGGGCATGGGGTTCTTGTCCATCCGCATATTAGGCATTGGCTTCGCCCTCCTTCTTGAACAGGTTGCAGGTTTCCTCATAGGCATGGCGCTCCCAGTCGCGGTAGGTGGCGCCGCGGGCCATGGCCTCGTCAAAGTCGATCTCATGGGCGTCGAACTCGGGGCCGTCCACGCAGG
>JAEDKS010000015.1 GCA_016295665.1 Clostridia bacterium | reverse complement strand
AGTGCAGCGTCCAGTGAAGCATGACCTGCAGCTCCGCCACATCCCGGGGCGCCAGCACCGTCATGTTCGGCACCGGGAGCATGGACGCCAGGTCGTACACGCCATGATGGGTCTCGCCGTCCTCGCCCACCAGCCCGGCGCGATCCAGCAGGAAGGTCACCGGGAGGCGCTGCATGGCAACGTCGTGAATCATCTGGTCGAAGCTGCGCTGGAAAAACGAGGCGTACACGGCAAAGTAGGGCTTCATGCCCCCGGCAGCCAGGCCCGCCGCCATGGTCACGGCATGCTCCTCGGTGATGCCGACGTCCAGCAGCCGCCCGGCATGGCGCTTCTCGAACAGGCTCAGGCCGGTGCCGCTCTTCATGGCTGCCGTGATGGCGACCACCCGATCATCCACGTCGGCCATGGAGGCCAGCGTCTCCGCCATGACCTGCCCAAAGGAGGGGCCGCTGCTCTCCTTGCGCGCTTCGCCCGTCTCGGCATAGAAGGGCGCCACGCCGTGGAAACGCTCGGGCTTCTCCTCCGCCTTGTCGTAGCCGTAGCCCTTCCGGGTCAGCACATGGACGACCGAGGGTCCCTCAAACTCCTTGACCCGCTCCAGCGTCCGCTCCAGACTCGGCAGGTCGTGCCCGTCGATGGGGCCGAAGTAATGGAAGCCCAGGGCGGCAAAAAATCCCTCGTCCACGAAGATGGACTTGACTGTGTCCTTCGTCCAGTTCATCACCCGGTACAGGGGCTTGCCGATTACCGGCACCTTCGGCAGGTGGGACTTGACCCGGCGCTTGGTGCTGTTCCAGCCCCGACTGACCCGCAGATCGGTCAGGTGCTGGGACAGGGCACCCACGTTGGGTGAAATGGACATCTCGTTATCGTTGAGGATGACGATCATCCGGGTTTTGGAGGAACCCGCATCGTTGAGCGCCTCGTAGCACATGCCGCCGGTCATGGCGCCGTCGCCGACCACCGCCACCACATGGTGCTTCTCCCCGCGCATGTCCCGCGCCCGGGCCATGCCCAGCGCCGCGGAAATCGCGGTGGAGGAGTGCCCGGTCTCGAACACGTCGTACTCGCTCTCCCCGCGCTTCGGGAAGCCGGAAAGCCCGCCGTAAGCGCGCAGCGTGGAGAAGCGATCAACGCGACCGGTAATCAGCTTGTGCACATAGCTCTGATGCCCCACGTCGAAGATGATCTTGTCCACGGGCATGTCAAAGACACGGTGGAGTGCCAGCGTCAGCTCCACCACGCCCAGATTGGACGCCAGATGACCGCCGCGCTCACTGACCGTGTCGATGATGGTGCGCCTGATCTCCAGCGCCAGATCGTTCAGTTCCTCATAGGATAGGCCCGCCAGATCCCGTGGGCTGTGTATGCTGTCCAAGTGCATCTGCATGCTCCTTTGTTCCGGGAAGCCCGTCTCGACCATGCGCTTCCCCATTTCAAAGCTTGCCGCCTTTGGCGCCCTTGGCACCCTTGGCTCCCTTGCCGCCGCCCAGCTGCACGTTTTTCAGAATGTCCGAGGTGAAGGCGTAATTGCGCAGGTTCTTGTCCTCGTGCGCACGGCGGGCGCAGGCCACCATGCGGTCGATCAGCTCCGCATACTTCACGCCCTTGTTCTCCCACAGATAGAAGGCCAGGGAGCCCGGAATGGTATTGATCTCGGTGATGTAGGTCTGATCGGAGGCGCGGTCGTACATGAAGTCGATGCGCACCACGCCCTTGCAGTCCAGCATCCGGAAGATGTCGCAGCTCATCCGCTGGATGGCGTCGCGCATCTCCTCCGGGATGGGCGCGGGCAGCACGCGGTTCAGGCTTGCCATGCCCTTGCTGCTACCGCCCTCCAGGTACTTCTTCCTGAAGTCCAGGAAATCCTGGGTCAGCGCGCTGGTGGGCATCTCGATGGGAGAGGCCTCCACCTCATCGTCATAGCCCAGCACGGAGCAGTTCAGCTCGATGGGATGATCCAGCCCCTTCTCCACCAGCACGCGGCGGTCGTAGTCAAAGGCCAGCTCAAGGGAATCCAGCAGCCCCTCCCGGTCATCCGCCCGGCTGACGCCGATGGAGGAGCCCAGGTTGGCGGGCTTGACGAACACGGGATAGCCGAGCTGCTGCTCCACGTCATCCAGCACCTGCTCCCGCTCCCGCTCAAAGCGGCTGCGGGTGTACCAGGTGCCCGGCAGCACGGGGAGCCCGGCGCCCCGGAAGAACTGCTTCATCATGATCTTGTCCATGCCGATGGCGCTTCCCGCCACGCCCGTGGAGGTGTAGGGCAGGTTGGCCAGCTCCAGCATGCCCTGCAGGGTGCCGTCCTCGCCGTTCAGGCCGTGCATGACCACCACGCACACCTCCAGCCGGGCCGCCACCACCTGCGTCGGATGACCGAACAGGCCCTTGCCGGGGCGGGTCGCCAGCAGCGCGCCGCTGCCCGCGGTGGTGTCCAGCTGCACCTGCTCCACGCCCTTCATGTCCGGGCTGAAGTGCTGGAAGGTCTCAATGCGGCGCAGCGCCTCGCCCGTGTACCACACGCCCTGCTCGGAGATGTAGACCGGAATGACGTCGTACTTCTCCGTGTCCACATGGTTCATCAGCTGAACCGCGCTGATAATGGCCACCTCGCGCTCACAGCTTCTGCTGCCGAAGATGACGCCAAGTTGCGTTTTCATTGTCTGCTGCCTCCATCCGCCGGAGCATGCTCCGGTTCGCTTTATTCGGAATAGTTATCGGGAAGATCGTTTTCAAACAGCACGGTGTCCCCAGCGCGACCGAGCTGGCGAAGCAGCGCCGCCGCCTCGTCCAGGCTGGACACGACGTGCAGCTGCTCCTCCGGGAAGCCCGCGCTGCGCAGGCCCTCGGCGATGGGCTGGGTGTGCTTCCGGCCCACAAGGATTGCCACGTCAGCGCTGCTGGCCATCTCCTCGCCGAAGCTGCGGTTGAAGGCGGCTTCCTCTCCGCCCAGCTCCACCATGCCCGGGGTAATGATGATGCGGCGCTCCGGGAACTGCTTCAGCACCCGCAGCGCGGCCTGCGCACCCCGGGGATTGCTGTTGAAGGCATCGTCGATGATGGTCATGCCGCCCGGCTTGTGCATCAGCTGCAGGCGGTGCTCCACCGGCTCCAGACGGCTGATACCGTGGGCTATCTGGCGCAGGGTCATGTGCAGATACAGGCAGACGGTGGCTGCCAGCAGCACATTCTGGATGTTGTGCTCACCCAGCAGCCGCGTCTCGCACGCGATGCTGCCCTCCCGGGTGCAGAGCCGGAAGCGGCTGCCCTCCGGCGACACCGTGATGTCCTCCGCCCAGACGTCCGCATCCGGCGTGGGATGCAGGCTGCACAGGCGCTTCTCCTTCGTTGTCCGGTCGTAGAGCTCGCGGCAAATGCCGCCGTCGTCCGGGAAGAAGCAGCAGCCGTCCTCGGGCACCGCGTCCATCAGCTCGTACTTGGTACTCTTGATGCGGTCAAGCGTCCTGAAGGTGTCCAGATGCTGCGGGCCTACGCTGGTCAGCACGCCGAGGGCGGGATGCACCAGACGGCACAGCTCCCGGATGTCGCCCACATGGCGGGCCCCCATCTCCGCCACAAAGACCTGATGCGCGGGCATCAGCCGGGTGCGGATGATCTTCGTGACGCCCATGGGCGTGTTGAAGCTGCTGGGGGTCACCAGCGTCTGATAGCGCTCGGAGAGCAGCGTTCCAAGAATAAACTTCACGCTGGTCTTGCCATAGCTGCCGGTGATGCCGATTTTGATGAGGTCGGGATGCTCCCGGAGCATCCGCTGGGCGTCCCGGAAATACATTTCGGAGATCAGCTTCTCCATGGGCCAGGCCACCAGGCCGGACAGCGCCACCCACAGGGGCAGCAGCAGCGGGAAAAGAACCAGCGCCAGCCCGTACCACGGCGACGGAATCAGCCCGGCGCACAGCCCGATGATGAGGGCATACACCAGCACCATCACGGCGCAGAGCCGCTTCACCCGGGGCGTAAAGACCAGCGGCTTCTTCATCTTCATGCGGCGCTGCGCCAGCATCAGCACCACACCCATGGCAAGCACGGCGGATGCCCACACGACGGCCATGCCTACGCCGTGAACATGAGGAATCAGCAGGCACCCCACCAGCGCCAGCAGCGCACCGGGCAGCACCGTCTGTTTCAAGCTGCGCAGCACGGTGCGGAAATAGCCGTGATATTGGTAGCTCTCCAGCTGGAAATCGTGGAGCAGGGTGCGGCTCGAAAGGAGCGCGGCCCCCAGAGAGCCAGCTGCCAGCAGCAGGCGCACAATCGTGCTATCCATCCTCATTCCTCCATCAAAAAGTGCCTGACAATCGCGGTGAAGCGCGGCGCCTGCTCCAGGTACGCGAAGTGGGTGCCGCCCTCCAGCACCACGAGGCCCGCGTCCGGAATGAGCTTTTCCATCTTCTGGCCCATCCAGAGCGGCGTCTCCGTATCCCGGTCGCCCCAGAGGAGCAGCGTGGGCTGCTGAATCTGCGAAAGACGATCCGTCAGATCCAGCGAGATCACCTTCACGAAGGTCTTGCGCATCTCGGCATCGAGCGCGTTGTAGTCCCGGGAGCCGTACTTCCGGCGCAGCTGCTCCTCCAGCCGCTCGGGCAGCTTGCCGAAGATCCGGGCTTTCTTCAGCCCGTCGCAGAGCTTCCGCAGCCGCCTGTACTGCTCGGAGCGGCGGCGCCCCTCCTCGGTCTGCGGGGGGCGGATGCCGGCGGCGCCGGTCAGCACCAGCTTCTCAAAGAGCGCCGGTGCTTCCGAGGCAAGCTGGATGGTCACCCGCCCGCCGAAGCTGTGGGCGATGACGCTGCAGGGCAGGAAATCCAGCTGCTCCAGCAGCCTTCTGGTTGCCGACGCGAATTCCGGCACGCCCCAGGGCTCCGGCGGACGACCGCTTTGCCCGTGCCCGGGAAAGTCCAGGCTCAGCACCCGCATCTCCCCCGACAGCGCGTCGGCAATCGGCTTCATCAGCTTTGTATCGCAGCCCCAGCCATGCAGCAGCACCACGCGATGGCTGCCCTGGCCCTGCTCCTCATAGTGGATGGTTGTTCCGTCAATCGTCGCTTCCACGCGCCGCCATCCTCTCCTCATTCTATGCTGTCCCCGGGCTTTGGATCATTTTGCCCGGTTTGCGCGCCGTTCAACCGAACGCCGCATGATTTCTCATTCTATCCGCAGATCGGCATCCAGCCGCCACACATACCGGCACTTCACCGGGCTGATCTCGTAGCGGGCCTGAAAGCGCGAGGGCACATTCACCGTCCGTTCGAGCACGCAGCCCAGCCCCTCGCAGGTTTTGCGGCTGGGCCAGTTGTCCGGATCGCAGGTGATGACCACGCTGCTCTTGCCCGCGCTCTCCATCAGCGGACGAAGCAGCGCACAGGCCCTTCGGGCGAAGTGGTTGCCCCGGTACGGCGGGTCCACATGATAGCCGATGTGTCCGAAGTAGTAGATGCCCTCGCTCTCCCCCAGGCGCAGGCTGATGCGCCCGGCCTCGCGCCGCTTGCCGTGAGGCGCGATGATGAAATCATACACCTCACCGAACCCCAGCGACCTTTCCGGCGCCTCCATCAGGATGGGAACCAGGTCGATCACCCCGTCGGAGAACTGCGGCCTGTATCGGAAAAAGAACATCCTCACTCACTCTTCCTGTATCTGCACACGCGGCAGAAGCGCTTCAAAATCGCCGGGGCGGATCAGCTGCGTGCCCTCGGTCATCACGCTGGCGGTGCCCGCCGCAACGCCGTAGCGCAGCGCTTCCTCCAGGCTTTCCGTTTTCTGCAGCCCGTAGAGCAGGCCGCCCACCATGGCATCTCCGGCGCCCACGGTGGAGCGCACCTCCACCGGAACGGAGGGCGCATACAGCACCCGTTCGGGGGTTACCAGCATCGCGCCCTCGCCGCCCATGGACACCAGCACGTTGCCGGCGCCGCGGCGAATCAGCTCCCGCGCCCCCTCCGCGATCGCCTGATGGCTCTCCATGGGACGCCCCAGCGTCTGGCGCAGCTCGTCCTGATTGGGCTTCACCAGGAAGGGATGCGCCTCAAGCCCCATCAGCAGCGCATCGCCGGACACATCCAGCACGCAGCGGACGCCGGGCATGCACCGCATCAGGTCCCGATAGCAGGCCGCGTCGCAGCCCCCCGGCAGGGAGCCGGTCAGCACGCACCACGCGGCACCTGCGGTCTCCCGCGCCGTCAGCGCCATGAACGCCGCCACGTCCTCCTGCGTCGCAGCTGGGCCGGGCTCATTCAGCTCCGTCACCGGTAGACCGGACAGGCTGACCACCTTGGTGTTGGTTCGCACGCTGCCGGGCATCCGGAGGAAACGGCTTCTGATCCGCTCCTCCTCCAGCAGCTTCAGGAAGGCATCGCCGTTCTCTCGGCCCACCAGACCCAGGCAGAGGGCGTCCAGCCCGAGCCTCGTCAGCACGCGGGCCACGTTCACGCCCTTGCCGCCCACGTCGGTGCGGGCGCCGCGGACGCGGTTCGTTCCGCCTATGGTGAGCGAATCCACCGTGACCGTGCGGTCAAAGCTGGGATTCATGCAGATGGTTGCAATCATCGGGCTTCCCTCCATCCTGCCGGATTGTTTTATTATACCATGCCGGGCAGGGTTATGCAAGCGTGAATGAGCGCGGGCGGCACGGTGTCTCTTGACAGGGGCACGGGGCCATGCGATCATGGGACAAACGAACGAGGGAGGGAGCCCCATGACCCACTGGTTCACCCTGTCCATCCGTGAGCTGCGGGAGGCGCTGCTTGACGGCAGAACGACCTGCGCGGCGCTGACTGCGTATTTTCTGGGGCGCATCCGGCGCTATGGCGGTAGGGACGGCGTCAATGCCATCGCCGCGCTGGACCCCACAGCAGCCCAGCAGGCGGAGATGCTGGACAGGCAGGGCGACAGAAGCCTGCCGCTCTACGGCATTCCGTTTCTGGTCAAGGACAACATTGATGTGGCCGGGCTCCCCACGACGGCAGGGTCGCTGGCCTTCACGGACAATCTGCCGGAGACCGACGCGCCCATTGTCCGGACGCTGAAGGCGGCGGGGGCTATCTGCCTGGGCAAGACCAACATGACAGAGCTGGCGAACTTCTGCGCGCAGGGCATGCCCAACGGCTACTCCTCCGCAGGCGGTCAGGTGCTGAACGCCTATGACCGGAGCGCGGATCCGGGCGGCTCCTCCAGCGGCTCGGCGGTCGCGGTTTCCCTGGGGCTGGTGCCCTTTGCGCTGGGCACCGACACCTCGTTCTCCGTCATCGGCTGCGCCTCAAGGAACGGCGTCTATGGCTGGAAGCCCTGCCAGATGGACGTGGACTGCGATGGGATTCTCCCCATCTCCCGGATGCTGGACACCCCCGGCGTGTTCACGCGGCGCTTTGAGGATCTGCTTGCCGTGCATCAGGTCATTTCCCACCGGCGCTGCGACGCCTGCGCGTCGGAGCCCCCGCGCACCATGGGCATCAACACCTGGCGGGAGCAGGACGTTTCCGATCAGCAGCTTGCGCTGTACGCCACGATGGTGAGCCGCCTGCAGGCCCGGGGCATTTCCTCCGAGCGCCTGTGCTTCCCTTCCTCCACACTGCTCAAGGAGATCATGTACCGGGACTTCACGCCCTCGCTGGAGGTCTACCTGTGCACCGCCGGAGCGGGCATCAAGACCATGCGGGCACTCGTCGCATGCTACCACGCGCACCCCGATACCATGATGCGCTACGGGGCCGGTCAGCTGGAAAAGGCGCTGTCCCTGTCCGAGGAGCAGGGCAGCGCCGGAAGATTGGATGAAATCCGTCAGGAGCGCCTGCGGCTCCGGGAGGAGGCGCACCGGTGCTTCTCCCGGTACGACGGCGTGCTGATGACCGGGCCGGACGTGACCATGCACGTGGTCAACCTGCCCTCCATCTCCATTCCCATGGGGCCCGGGCCCGACGGGCTCGGCAGAAACATGATCGTCTATGGCACCGATACGGCACGGCTGCTGCGGCTTGCCCGGAGCATTTCGGAGGTCACGGACAGCATGCCGTACCCACCGGAGGTGGAAGCGTTGCTTCGGGAGACACGGTAAGCCTGCTCAGCCCAGCTTGCAGGTGTAGACGCAGCCTGACTTGGCCGGCAGGGAGATGGTCATCTGCCGCCCGGTCAGCACCGCCACCGTGGGGAACGCCTGCTCCATGTCGCTGCTGATGAAGGCGCACGTCATGGTACCGTTTTCCGGCACGCCCAGCAGCCACACGGGAACCGTGACGGACTGGGCATGGTTGAGGTTGTTGACGATGATGGCGGCGCAGTCGGTGGCGTTCATGCGCCCATAGGCAATGTAGCCGTCTCCCGCGGAGAGCTTCATCAGGGAGCCCAGCCGCAGGCACTGGATGGTGCTTCGAAGCGCGATGGCCTTCCGGTGGAAGTCCAGCAGCTCCTTGTCCTCCGCGCCCCAGGGATAGGCCCGGCGGTTGTCCGGATCCGTCCAGCCCACCAGACCGGCCTCATCGCCGTAGTAGATGGCGGGAGAGCCGGGCCAGGTCATCTGCATGAGAACGCCCAGCTTCATCACGCGCTTGTCAATCGCCTGCCCCGCGGCTGCGGCGCCCTTGGTGTTCAGGCGGCCCACAGTGCGGTTGGTGCGGGTCAGGAAGCGGGAGTGGTCATGGTTGGACAGCTCGTTCATCGCCGCGTCCAGCGAGGGACGCGGGAATTTGCTCATCTCGTCCAGCATGGTGGAGAAGAAGGTGTGCCCGTTGTTGTAGCGGTGCTCGTCGTAGCTGTCGCTGTGCTTCTCCATGCCCGTCAGGAACCAGGTAACGGGCTCCATGAAGGCGCTGTAGTTCATTACGGAGTCCCACTCGCGTCCATTCAGCCAAGGACGGGCGCTGACATAGTGCTCCGCCAGGATCACGGCCTCCGAGTTCGCCTTGCGGACGCGGCTGCGGAAGTCCTGCCAGAAGCGGTGGTTCGTCTCCTCCGAATGGCCCAGGTCGGCAGCCACGTCCAGCCGCCAGCCGTCCACCTGATAGGGCGGCGATACCCACTGCTCCCCGATCTTCAGAATGTGCTCCCACAGCTCCCGGCTCTGCTCATAGTTCAGCTTGGGCAGGGTGTCATAGTTCCACCAGCCCTCATAGGACGAATGGGCGGTATTCGGCTTATCAAACTTGAAGTAGCTGCGATAGGGGCTCCGCACGGACTGATAGGCGCCCGGGGCAAAGCCCTCCCGGTTTTTGAAAAGGCCCTCCCGATCCATCCACTTGTTGAAGGAGCCGCAGTGGTTGAACACGCCGTCGATGACCACCTTCATGCCGCGCCTGTGCATCTCCTGCACCAGCTGCGCGAAATAGCGGTTGCTGGCCTCCAGATTCCTTTGGGAGGTGACGCGGTGGATATACCGCTCCGCATGGACGTTGCTGGTATCGCCCGGCTGAAGCAGGCTCCCCTCATCCTCCTCGATCACGGCGAGATGGGGATCAATATGCTCATAGTCCTGGGTATCATACTTGTGGTTCGACGGCGACAGGAACAGCGGATTGAAATAGATGGTCTCCACGCCCAGCTCCTGCAGGTAATCCAGCTTCTTCATCACGCCCTGCAGGTCACCGCCGTGGAAGTTGTGGATGTCGGTCTTTTCCGGCAGCTCGTTCCAGTCCGCAATCCGGCGGGAATGCCCATGATACTCGTACTCGTCGGTCAGCACGTCGTTCTTCTCGTCGCCGTTGCAGAAGCGATCCGTCATGATCTGATAGTAGACGGTGCCCCGCGCCCACTCCGGCACGTGGAACCCGGGCACAAAAGAAAAGCGATAGCAGGCGCTGTCCGATTCCATGCACCCCATCCGGTTGTAATAGATGCTCTCCTCGTCATCGCTGATCACGAAGCAGTAGCTGTAGGTCTTGCGCTGACACAGAAAGGAGATTTCATAATAGTCAAAAAGCCCCTTGCTCCACTTGCGCTTCATCTGCTTGAGCACGGAGCCATTCACCAGCAGCTCCGCTCTGGTCGCGTTGCCGCGCACCGTGCGCAGCCGAAGGGTAACGATGTCACCGACCTCCGGCTCGTAGGGTACCTTGTAATCCACCGTCTCGTCGCTAAAAATCCCGTCTCGAATCAGCATGAGCAAACCCCATTATGATGTCTTTTCGTTGGGAAGCCGCGGTTATTATAGCATGGAAACGGTTCCAAAGTCAATGCAAAATCCGACCTTTCCCTCCCGTTTCCTCTGCCCGGAATGTATTTTATCTGCATCGCCTCTTGCTTTCCCCGGGCGAATGCTGTACAATCTTGATGGATTCGTATCTGGCAGAGTAGCTGCTGGCGCGTTAAGTGTTCATGAACGGGGAGTTGTCATGAAACGAAGCCGGTTCTCCGGTGCGGTGCCCGCGGCGCATCCCGCTGCTGTAAACGATGATACAGAACTGCCTCTTGCGAATCTGAATCTTTTCAGGAGGCGGTTTTTATGTCGCAATCCGTTTTTCGTGCATCCTACTGGCGCATCTGCACCCACCTGACCACCTACAAGCTGTGCGTGATGGGCATTCTGGTGGCGCTGCAGATCATCCTCAGCCGCATCACCGCGATTTCCGTGGGCAACTGGCTGCGCATCAGCTTCGGCTTCCTGCCCAACGCCATCGCCGGGTACCTGCTGGGGCCCGTGGGCGGGCTGCTGGTGGCGGTGGTCGGCGACGCGCTGGGCACCATTCTGACCGGGCAGGTCATCAATCCCGGGCTGTCCCTGGCGGCGGCGCTCAGCGGGCTGCTGTACGGGCTGTTCCTGTACAGGCGTCCTGTTTCCGTGCTGCGCACCATGCTGTGCCTGCTGTCCGTGTCGCTGGTGTGTCACTTCCTGCTCAATACCTACTTCCTGGCGGCTGCCGGCTTTACGGCCGTGTCGGACGGCACCGACTGGCCCGTCCTGCTCCGTCAGCTCGTGCTGCCGGTCTATGGCGAGGGAGCGACCCTCCCCGCCTGGATCAGCGTCTGCAACCGCTTCATCAAGCAGGTTGCCGTGTACCCTGTCAATGTCATCATGCTGTATCTGATGCTGCGCGGACTGAAGCGCATGCCCCAATCCGTGATCCGCATCTGATGGAAGGAGTCCTCTGACCATGCCCCCTGTTTCCAAGAAGGCCATCCTTGCCGCCCTGGAGCAAGCCTACCCGGACGCCGGGCCGGAGCTCCACTTCACCAATCCCTACGAGACCCTGGTCGCCACCATTCTCTCCGCGCAGTGCACCGACAAGCAGGTGAACAAGGTTACTCCCGCCGTGTTCGCCCGCTGGCCCGATGCCACCGCCATGGCGGGCGCGTCCCTGGATGAGCTGTTCCCCCTGGTCAAGAGCTGCGGCTTCCGCACCAAGGCCAGCAACATCATCGCGGCCTGCCGGCAGATCGTGGAAAAGCACGGCGGTCAGGTGCCCGACACCCTGGAGGCGCTGACAGCGCTGCCCGGCGTGGGCCGCAAGACCGCCAATGTGGTGCTTGCCAACGCCTTTGGCGTACCGGCCTTTGCGGTGGACACCCACGTTTTCCGGGTGAGCAACCGCCTCGGGCTGGTGGACGCGGAAACGGTGGAGGAGGCGGAGCAGCAGCTGATGAAGTGCACGCCCAAGTCCGACTGGTGCCGCGCCCATCACTGGCTCATCTGGCACGGGCGCCGGGTCTGCAAGGCGCAGCGCCCCCTGTGCGGCGAGTGCCCGCTGGCATCGCTGTGCCGCTACAACCGGCTGCTTCAGCGGGACGCGGAGGCGGCGGAGCGTGTGAACCGCTCCACCCACCGCCCGACACCCAAAGGCACCGCGGCGGAAGGATAAGCCCGGGCATACAAAGGCATACGGCGTAAAAAGAAACCGGCAGCGCGTTTCGGCGGCTGCCGGTTCCTTCCATTTTGGGGAGATAGAGGACGATCACTCGTCCCAGAACAGGAGCTCAATGCAGGGATAGAACTTCGTGCCGGACTCCTCGCTCTGCACCTCGTAGGTGCCCATGCAGGTGCCGTACAGCTTGTGCTGGCTGCCAATCTCCAGCTGCGGCTCCGTGTCCGTGGTCACGACCACGATGTTGGAGTAGCCGCTCTTGGTGGAGTAGTTCATCGCCATGAAGATGATCCACTCATCGCCCGCCTGCATGATGTCGGTCACGTACATGGAATAGGTCAGGACGCGGCCCGTGTAGCCCGTCAGCTTGGAGACCAGCGTGCTGTAGGCAGGCTTGACGGCGCTCTCCCGGGCACGGCTGCGGAGATCCTCCTCGGTCAGGGTGCGGGTGGCGGTCACGGTGAAGCGGCGGGTCTCATAGCCTGCCTTCTGGAAGGAGAGCACGATGTCATAGCTTCCCTCCGCCGAGGTATCAATGGTGAATTTGAAGGTGCCGTTGCTGTTCGTCTTGACCGACTTGTCGAAGGAGCCGCCCGCCAGGCACTGGATGTTCACGCTGCTCAGGGTGGAGCCGGAGATCACGAGGGAGTCGCCGGTCAGCACCGTGGGAAGCGGGTTGTCCAGATTGACCACCAGCAGGGACTTGCCATAGGTGATGGTTCTCGCAAACACATGGCTGTCCGCCTCCTGTCCGTTCACAAAGGTGGAGACGCTCATCAGCCACACGCCCTCGGCATCCAGCTGCACATCCAGGGTGAACTTGCCGGTCTTGCTCGCGGTGGTTTCTACCTTCAGGGGCGTGGTGCTGGACATGCGCATCAGCACGCCGATCACCTGGGTGCCCGCGTCCGCCGTGCCGGTCACGGTGAACTTGCCTGTGTTGGTCTCCTCCGGGGGCTCCGTGGCGAAGGTCAGATGGCTCTGCACGGTGGGCGCGGTGGCGGGCTGTACGGTCGAGGAGCCGGTATCGCCCTCGGTGCCTCCGTCCGGCGCGGGAATCACGGCTGCGGCGCCGCTGCCCGGCACGATGGAGGAGGTGTCCGCAGGCTTGGCAATCACCTGGGTGAACGCCCAGCTGTTCATGATCTTGTTGATGGCGTTGCTGTCCGCGGTCTGAAGGCGGCGCCCGTAGACGATGCAGTCAATGGTGATGGTGTAGCCGTTGCGCACCGTGCGGCGCTGAAAGCCGCGCACGGTCTCGCCGTTCACCACGCGCTTGTACTCCGTCTGCAGGAAGCGGCCCGCATCGGTCTTTTTCCAGGTGGCAGAGGAATAGGTATAGCCCTCCTCCTGATACCACAGGTTCTTGGAATGGCTGGTGCGGTAGGTGAAGCGCCCGCTCTCCCCAACCTCGTTGATGTCCCAGTACTCCAGCGCCCGCGCATCCTGTATGGCGCTGATCTCCAGGCAGCGCTCCCCGTCCGTGGACCAGGCCTGCAGAAGCACGCCACGGGCGGCAAAATCCGCCGCCATCGCCTCCTGTGTCGTGCCCAGGGAAGCAATCCACTCCGGATGGAGCGCCAGGTTGGAAGGCGTGAGGATGATATTGGCATCATCCACCGTACAGGTGGCATGGATGGCGTCAAAGGTAAAGGATTCCGCACAGGCCGTGCCGCACAGAAGCAGCATCGCAAGTGCAAGGAACAGCAGCAGCGTCTTTCGCATGGTGGTTCACCAGCCCTTTCAGCCAACATTATAGCATATCAGGAAAAGCCTTGCAAGGCGCAGGTGTAACAATCGCGTTTTACAAGGCATCATTTTCCATGAACCCGCTTTCTGCGGGGCGTATGGAGCGCCGGGCGCTCAGGGGCCAGACCACCCGGGTGACCACTCCGACCAGATCGCCCGACCGGATGGGCCCGATGCGCCGGGAGTCATTGGAGCTGTCCCGGTTGTCCCCGAGCACGAAATACTCATCGTCGCCCAGAACCCGTGCGGGCATGCTGGCCCTTCGCCGGGTATGGCGCTCATCGAGATAGGGTTCCTCCACGGGCTCACCGTTGATATGCACCACGCCCTCGATGATCTCCACCGTTTCCCCCGGCAGCCCCACCACGCGCTTGACGAAGGACTGCCGCACCAGGCGCCACCGATCCCAGTAGCGTCCCGGGTAATGGCAGATCACCACATCGCCCCGCTGTATGCCGCGGGTATGCAGCGCCACGCGGGAAACCAGCAGCACCTCCCCGCTGTGCAGCGTGGAGAGCATGCTGTTCCCCTTGACCCGGATGGGCATGCCCACATACTGGCGCACCGCCAGCACGACGAGCAGCAGCAGCAGGGTCATCAGTACATCCGCAAGCACCCTTCGGTGTCGCCTCTCTTTCGCAGGAAGTTGGGGCGTCAAACCACGGGCGGCACTTCAGGGCCCTGTGTCAGCACCTTCTTCCGCCGCTTGAGAAAGGTTTCCCGATCCATCATCACGATGCGTCCGCAGCCGGAGCACCTGATCTTGATATCCGCACCGGTGCGGGTCACCGTCCATTCGCTGGAGCCGCAGGGATGCTGCTTGCGCATCTGCACCACGTCACCAAGACGGATTTCCTCCATCGTTCCTCAACTCCTTTGGTTGATATGCGGATATTATAGCGTGTTTTGGCGAAAGGTGCAAGCCGCGCAGGGCTGGTAATTGCTGAAAGAAGCACGGAATAAGGAATGCGAAATCAGAAATCCACCCGCTCGAAGCGCCGCTCGGAGAGGCGACAGGCCACCGCGGTCAGCGCCGCGAAGGCCGCGATGCCAAGCCCCAGCACCATCAGCTTCTGCGGCAGATAGACCAGACCCCGGGTGTCCAGATACCGCCGGAAGAAGGTGACATAGTGGCACATCAATTCCAGCCCCACGATGACCACCGCCTCCACGACCGACGCGATCACAAAGGAGACGCCCACGGCGGAAGGCTTGCGGTAGTAGGCCGGGAAGAACACGATGTTGAAGACGCCCAGCAGCAGCAGCGCCAGCCCGAAGAAGGCGATGTTGGCCTCCATGCCCACGACGTTGGGAATCCGGTTGATTTTCTGGCTGATGACGGCAAAGGGGATGCAGACGATCACCTGCGTCAGCTCAATGATCACCGCCAGCAGCATACGGGCCCGCACCATGTCGCACCGGCGCACGGGCAGCAGCATGGTGTACTCCATGTCGTGGTTCTCCCGTCCGGTCAGGCACACGAAGAACAGGCCCAGCGTGGTGTAGAAGAACGTCACATAGTAGGGATAGCTGGGAATCAGCAAAAAGGCGGACATCGCCAGGAAGATCACGTTGACCGGGTGCAGCGCCAGGCACAGCTCCTTTTTCAGCAACGCCTTCATCTCTCATCATGCTCCTTTTCCAGATGTACCATCACGTCGTCCAGGGCAGCCTCCTGCGACGGAACCCCGAGCTGCTCCGTCCAGGCCCGCTCCATCAGCGCGGTAAAGCCATGCTTTGCCTCCTTGCAGCCAAGCAGGTGGGGACGCCACGCCTCCGGCACGGCTCCGTCCATGCGCACCAGCCGGTAGCGGCTCCGGAAATCCTGCAGCGACTCGCTGTTCATGATGCGTCCCTCATGGATGTAGGTGATGCGGTCGGCGCACTTCTCCAGGTCAGAGGTGATATGGGTGGAGAACAGAATGGACACGCCCTCCCGCTGCAGGGACAGGAACAGGTCCGTCAGCTCGTCACGGCTGATGGGATCCAGGCCGCTGGTGGGCTCGTCGAGAATCAGCAGCTCGGCATGATGGCTCATGGCCAGCGCCAGGCTGTACTTGACCCGCATGCCGGCGGACAGGGTGGCAGGCGTCTTGTTCTCGTCCAGACGGAAGCGCTCCATATACCGGCGATAGGCCGCCTCGTCCCATCCGGGATAGAAGGCCTTCGTGGTCCCGGTGATGGTGCGGAGCTTCTTCCGCATGTAGAAATCGGTCGTGCCGGACATGAAGGCCATGCGCTGGCGGATTTCCAGCTCATGCCCCGCAAGCGGAAGCCCGAAGAAGGCAATCTCGCCCCCGTCCGGATGAACCATGCCCGTCAGGCATTTGAGCGTCGTGGACTTGCCCGCGCCGTTGCGCCCGATCAGGCCCATGATCTCCCCCGGCTCCACGGTAAAGGCCGCCTCCCGCAGGGTGAAAGACGGATATTTCTTGGTCAGCCCCTTCACTGAAAGCATCTCCATGCAATCCTCCTCCATTTCGTGCCGCGCTTTCATTCGGTGACAGATGTTATTTTATTCTCTGCATCTCCGCTTGTCAAGCGTTGTCGATCAGATTGTCGCTTTTCTTGCTTGACAGGCCGCAAAATCGCGCTTACAATGATGACAGAAGGAGTTGAACCGTCGTGCCGCGTACCCCCCATTACCAGCAATCCGCCATTCTGGATGCCGCCTTTGCGCTGGTGCGTCGGGATGGCATGGAGGCGCTGAATGCCCGTGCCGTTGCGCGTGAGCTGGGCTGCTCCACCCAGCCCATCTTCCGGGTCTACAGCAGCATGGAGGAGCTTCGCCGGGCCGTGGAGCAGCGCGCCATGACCTACTACACGGAGCGCATCCGGCAGAGCGCATCCCTGGATGCCCGCGCCTATCGCGGCACGGGGCTGGCCTATATCGGCTTTGCCCGTGAGGAGCCGCAGCTTTTCCGGCTGCTTTTCATGTGCGATCATCGGAGCGACACCCATCGCCAAGCCGAGCAGGACAGCAGCATGGACTATGTGCTGTCGACGATTCAGCACGCCACGGGCTACAGCCGGGAGAAGGCGCTGCTCTTTCATCATGTGATCTGGATTTTCACCCACGGGCTTGCGGTCATGGTGGCTACGCAGTTCGTTCCCTTTACGGATGAGGAAATCAGCCGGCTGCTTTCGGAGCACTACCTTGCCACCAAGGCCCGTTTTGATGCCACGGAGCATCCGTCAGGCGGATAAGGCTGCCAGCTCCCCGCTTCACGCACGAAAAAAGCTGATTCCTTTCAGAATCAGCCTTGCGTGGCTCCGATTGGATTCGAACCAATGACACTCCGGGTATGAACCGAATGCTCTGGCCAACTGAGCTACGGAGCCAAGTGGTTGCGGGGGTAGGACTTGAACCTACGACCTCCGGGTTATGAGCCCGACGAGCTACCAACTGCTCTACCCCGCGTCATCGTCGCTTGCTGGCGACAAGAGATATAATACACGATATTCCATGACTTGTCAAGGGCTTTTTTCATTTTCCCGCGAAGTTTTTTCAGAGGTTTTTCCTCCCCTCCCGGAGTCCCCCGCGCTGTCCGTCCTCCGTCAAACTTTTTCTTGCCACCACCCGCCGGATATGGTAAAATGCCTTAAACGCTTACCTTTAGGATTGATCGGAGGGAAAATGAATGAAGAAGCTGTTTGGTCTGTTGCTCTGCGCGGCGCTCTGCAGCGTGCTGATGGCGCCTGTGGCGGCGCTTGCTGAGCCCACGCCCGTGGAGGCGCCCATCTACGTTCCCTGGGTGCAGGGCAGCGAGCGCGAGGACTTCATCCGTGGCGTGGATGTGTCCTCCCTGCTGTCGCTGCTGGAGAGCGGCGTGACCTTCCGGGACACCGAGGGGCAGCCTCTGGATGGTCAGGGCTTCTTTACGCTGCTCGCTGAGAGCGGCATCAACTGGGTCAGGCTGCGCGTCTGGAACGATCCGTGGGACGCCGAGGGACACAGCTACGGCGGCGGTGCCAACGACCTGCACGCGGCGCTCGTCATGGGACAATGGGCCACGAACGCGGGGCTGCGGGTGCTGATTGACTTCCACTACTCCGACTTCTGGGCCGACCCCGCCAAGCAGCAGGCGCCGAAGGCCTGGGCCGAGCTTTCGCTGGACGAAAAGACGCAGGCCCTTTCGGACTACACCCTGAGCAGCCTGCTGACGCTGCTGAAGGGCGGCGTGGACGTGGGTATGGTGCAGGTGGGCAACGAAACCAACGGCAAGTTCTGCGGCGAAAGCACCTGGGATGCCCTGGCGCAGCTCTTTGACGCCGGCAGCGCTGCGGTGCGTCAGGCTGCGGCACAGACCGGGTATGACATCCGCGTGGCGCTGCACTTCACCAACCCGGAGCGGGAGGGCTGGTACGCCACCATCGCCTCGGAGCTGGCGAAGCGGGGTGTGGACTACGATGTCTTTGCCACCTCCTGCTACCCCTACTGGCACGGCACGACGGAGAATCTGACCGCGGTACTGGGGCAGATTGCCAGGACCTACGGCAAGCAGGTCATGGTGGCGGAAACCTCCTGGGCGTGGACGCTGGAGGATGGCGACGGGCACGAGAACACCGTCCGCCCCGGGCAGAACGACACCGGGCTCGCTTATCCCATCTCCGTTCAGGGACAGGCCACCGAGATCGCTTCGATGATGCAGGCCGTGGCAGACGTCGGTGAAGCGGGCATCGGCCTGTTCTACTGGGAGCCAGCCTGGATTCCCGTGCAGGTGTATGATCCCGAGGCGCCGGATGCGTCTGCGGTGCTGGATGCAAGCCGGGCGCTGTGGGAGACCTGCGGCTCCGGCTGGGCCAGCTCCTGGGCCGGCGAGTACGACCCGGAGGACGCGGGCGTCTGGTACGGCGGCTCCGCCATCGACAATCAGGCGCTGTTCGATTTCGCGGGCAATCCCCTGCCCTCCCTGCAGGTGTTCCGCTACGTTCAGACGGGCACCACCGGCTTTGCCGTAGAGGCCATCGCGGAGCAGGTGGAGCAGCAGTATGACCTGGGTGACACGCTGTCCCTGCCCGAGCGGGTACAGGTCAGCTACAGCTACGGGGCACCCGAGCAGCTGCCGGTCACCTGGAACGCGGAGGACATCGCCGCCGCAGACCTTACCACGGCGGGCATCTACGTCATCCGGGGCCTGACGGAAAACGGCTGCGAAACAAGCTGCACCGTGCGCGTGAGCGGTGCCAATCTGCTGGTCAATCCCGGCTTTGAGGACGCGGACATGAGCATGTACGACATCTCGCAGCCCTACGCCTCCCGCACCGTGGACGACCCCGCCGCCGGCGCCTGGAGCCTGCACTTCTGGACGGAGGGCATCGTGGACTTTACCGCCGCACAGACCGTCTCCCTGCCCGCGGGCACCTACACCTTCACCCTGACCGGACAGGGCGGTGACATGGGCAACGGCACCAGCTGCAGCTTCGTGCGCTTCGACGACACCGAGCTGACCTGCGACTTCGCGCTGACCGGGTGGGTGAAGTGGGTTCAGCCGAGCATCACCTTCACCCTGACCGAGGAAACCGAGGTCGCGGTGGGCGTATCGGTCGTCGCCGGGAAAAACGGAGCATGGGGCACCTTTGACGAGTGGACGCTGTGCGCCGCGCCGCAGTAATTTCCCGCCGTTTTCCAGGCAGGTCATTCCATTTTTCATCGGATTATGATATACTGGATAAAGTACCAAGGAGGAGCGTGATGCTATGACCGATGACGCAATCCGGGAACGGCTGCGGCCCGTCCGCTGCTTTCTGCTGGATATGGACGGTACCTTCTATCTGGGCGACCGGTTGATTGAGGGCTCGCTGGATTTTCTCCATGCCCTGGAGCGCACCGGGCGCACGGCGCGCTTCCTCACCAACAACTCTTCCCGCTCGGCGGATGTGTACGCCCGGAAGCTCGCCCGCATGGGCGTGGATGCGCGCTACCGGGATGTGATCTCCTCCGCCCATGCCGCCGCGCACTATCTGCTGCGCACCTTTCCCGGTCAGGCGGGCTATCTGATGGGCAATCCCATGCTCCGGGAGGAACTGGAGGGCATGGGGCTGCGCTTCACCGAGGAGAACCCGTCCTATGTGCTGGCTGCCTTTGACACCACGCTGGACTATGCCCGGCTCTGCCGCGTATGCGACCTCGTCCGGGCGGGACTCCCCTACATCGCCACGCATCCCGATTTCAACTGTCCGACCGAGACCGGCTTTATCCCCGACCTCGGCGCCATGATGGCCCTCATCGAGGCCTCCACCGGGCGGAAGGCCGACCTGATTCTGGGCAAGCCCTTCGGCGGCATCGTCGAGGAGGCGCTGATGCGCACGGGGTTTGGCCTGCATGAGCTGGCGATGGTCGGCGACCGCCTGTACACCGACGTGGCGACCGGCGTCAACCACGGTATGACCGGCATTCTGGTGCTGTCCGGAGAAGCGACCATGGCGGATGTGGCTACCTCGGAGGTGAAGCCTGACCTGATCTTCGGCAGGCTTGCGGACATGATCCCCTACCTGTAAAAATATGAAAGGATGAAGAACACCATGTTGCAAACGAAATTCCCCGGTATTGAGCGCGAATCCTCCGCGCTGGGCTTTGGCTGTATGCGCCTGCCCACGAAGGACGGCAGGATTGACGAGGAAAAGGCTATTGCCATGATCCGCCATGCCATCGACAGCGGTGTGAAGTACATCGACACCGCCTACCCCTATCACGGCGGCGAGAGCGAGGTCATCGTCGGCAAGGCGCTGCAGGACGGCTATCGCGAGCGCGTTATCCTGACCACCAAGCTGCCCGTCTGGAATGTGAAGGAATACGGCGACATGATGCGCATCCTCGACGAGCAACTCGCCAAGCTGCAGACCGACCATGTGGACTTTTACCTGCTCCACGCCATGAACAAGGACCGCTTTGTGTTCATGAGCCAGCTGGACTACAAGCGCTTCTTCTCCGAGGCGCTCGCTGCGGGCAAAATCCGCTACCCGGGCTTCTCCTTCCACGATGACGCCGAGACCTTCCTCCGGATTCTGAACGACTACGACTGGAAGATGTGCCAGGTGCAGATGAACATCCTGGACGACGAAAATCAGGCTACCCTGAAGGGCATCCGCGAGGCGGGCCGCAAGGGCATCGGCGTGGTCATCATGGAGCCGCTGCGTGGCGGTCTGCTGGCCAATCCGCCCGCCAACGTGCAGGCGGTGTACGATGCCGCGCCCGGCGAGAAGCGCAGCCCCGTGGAATGGGCGTTCCGATACCTGTACACCATGCCGGAGGTCATCACCATTCTCAGCGGCATGTCTACCCCCGAGCAGCTCGATGACAACCTGCGCATCTTCGGCGCCGCCACCCGGGACGCGCTCTCCGACCAGGAGAAGCAGCTGTTCGTGGATGTGAAGGCGGCCTACATGAGCCGCATCCGCACCCGGTGCACCGGCTGCGCCTACTGCCAGCCCTGCCCCATGGGCGTCAAGATTCCCAACGCCTTCCGTGGCTATGACGAGTCGCTGCTGTTTGACCGCAGCTTTGAGAAGGGCTATCAGCGCCTGGTGGATGAGCAGGCGGATCCCAGCCGCTGCGTTGCCTGCCGCAAGTGTGAGCGCGCCTGCCCCCAGCATCTGCCCGTCGTGGACTACCTGAAGGAAATCCGCGCCGCCGTCGGCCGGTGATTCACACAATGTAAAAACGCTGCCGCATCATCCTCCATGGGTGCGGCAGCGTTTTCCTTTGCTGTACCAGCGATTCGGTTGTTTCCCGGCATTACTCGGCAGCCTGTTCCGCTACCTTGTCGTCCGCCCTGTTGTCCTTGCAAAGACGCAGCAGGCTTGCCAGCGCAGCATTCAGCTCCTTTGCTTCGCTGCGGCTGAGGGGAATCGACCACTCTGTCACCTGACGGGACACGCTCTCACGCACACGATCCAGCAGCTTGACGCCTTCCGCCGTCAGATGCACGTTCACCACGCGGCGATCCACCTCGCTGCGGATGCGCTCCACCAGCTGCTTTCTGCACAGCGTGTCCACCAGAGGCGTGATATTCGGCTTCGCGATGCCCATCTTCTCCGACAGGGAACCGATCGACAGATCGCCGCCCGCCAGCACCACCAGGATCTGAATATGGGACAGCGGCATCTCGAACTCCCGCACCAGCTGGTCCAGATGAATCAGCTGCTTCGGGAAGACTGCCAGGGCATCCAGCAGGTTGGTCGCCATGCTGTTCAGAAGCTCGGCATCCTCAGTCCACTTCTTGGCCATATTTAAGTCTCCCTTCGTTAGGATATACCTTTATTATATCTTATTGATGTTGATTTTGCAAGCATATTTGCACCATTCTGGAAAATTTCTTTCAAATGTTTCCCATTTCCCTGCTGGAGCATGAGCCGCACGGGGATGTCACGCTCAAATCCATGATGTCACCTTCGCTGACGCCGCCCGGTTCGACCTCGTAGCAGAAGATGCGTCAGGCCAAACAGCAGGCTTGCCAGCAACACCCCCATCAGCACCCCGGAGGCATCAATCGCCACATCGACCGGAGAGGCAGAGCGACCGTCCGACAGCAGCTGATGCAGCTCGTCGGTGACCGCGTATCCCGTGCCGAGCAGCGCGGCGGACAGGCGCGGGAAGCGCCAGTTGTACTCCCGCAGCAGCAGCGTAAGGCAGAAGCCCAGCAGCGCATACTCGCTGAAATGCGCCAGCTTCCGAATCAGCAGCTGCATCGCTCCCTGGGACACGGTGCGCCCCAGCACAAATTCGACGCAGGGCTTCAGCCAGGCGCTCACCAGCTTCAGCACGCCGCTGCTCACCCGCGATGATTCCTCGCCGGTCTGCGCGGAGAAGAAAAAGATCATCGCCGCAACGCCCCCGAGGAAGAGCCACAGCAGCAGCCTGCGAAGCCTTCTCAGCCTTCGTCTGGTGATTCGTTTCATGGCTCCCCTCTCTTCACGCTTCTTCGTTTTCACCCGCCTGCTTGATGGGCCAGTGTCCGTACCCCTCGATAGCCTTCAGGAAGTTCTCGCCCTCCCGCCACAGCTCGTCCATATCGAAGTCGATATGCAGATCCCGCTCCGTCTCCCAATGAAGCCGGGCAAAGGCCTTCTTGCGCCACTCCTCGTTTTCCTCATCGGTGCCCAGCGGCGCATAATACATCGCGGTATAGACCATGGGCTCGCGATCCACCACAAGGCGGTACTCAATGGCCTTGACCGTCTTTTCCTCGTACAGCGTGACGGATGGGCGGGAAACCATCAGCGCCGGCTTGTGATTGTCAAGCAGCCATCTTTTCATGCTATACAGATCAATCATTCTGCTATCCTGCCCTTCTGGCTTTGTCACTATGCGCTCCCACGGGAGCACAGCATTGATTATACCACACCTGTCTGCCGAGGGCAAGCGCGCAAAAAAAGCACCCCGCCTTTCAGCAGGGTGCCTGTGTATCCAACGGGGAATGCAGCTTACGCCTTGGGGCCGGCGGCAACAACCTCATCGCTCATGTGGGTGTACTTCTTGAAGTTGTTCACGAAGCTCTCAGCCAGCTTCTTGCAGGCGGCAGCATAGGCGGCCTTGTCCTCCCAGGTGTTCTCGGGAATCAGCAGCTCGGAGGGCACACCCTCGATGGCGGTGGGAACCATCACGCCGAAGGTGGGATCCTTCACGAACTCGCCCTTCTCGATCGCGCCGGTCAGGGCAGCGGTCACCATGGCGCGGGTGTACTTCAGCTTCATGCGCTTGCCGGTGCCGTTCCAGCCGGTGTTGACCAGATACACCTTGGCGCCGGCCTTCTCGACCTTCTCCGCCAGCATCGCGGCATACA